>DASPJI010000730.1:0-4378 GCA_035628695.1 Thermoanaerobaculia bacterium
GCCCAGATCCTGAGCGACCTCGACCAACTCTCGCCGGAGAAGCAGAAACGGGCCGCCGAGTTGGTCCATCAGTTGGTTCCGCCTCCCAAGGGTGTTTCCGGCCGCGACCTTCTGCGCTTCGCAGGCATACTGGATGCTGAATCGGCGCGCGAGATGGAGGAGGCGATCGAGGAGGGGTGTGAGCGGGTGGACCTCGATGAGTGGTAGATATCTTCTCGACACCAACGTCGTAATCGCCCTATTTCGTGGAGATGCCGAGGTTCAGGCTCGTTACGAGGTGGTCCAGGAAGCCTTCGTCCCCTCGGTCACTCTCGGAGAGTTGTACTTTGGCGCCGCGAACTCCAGCCGCCAGGAAGCTAACACAGGCCGGGTCGAGGAATTTGCTGCATTTTGCGCAGTGATCGGCACGGATGCAGTCACCGCCCAGCATTATGGTTTGCTCAAGGCGCAGCTCAAGAAGAAAGGGCGGCCGATCCCAGAGAATGATCTCTGGATCGCTGCATGCGCTCTCCAGCATGGCCTCATTCTGGCAACTCGCGACGGCCACTTTAACGATATCGAGGGTCTTCAACTCCAGGCTTGGTAGCTCCCCTGCTTGCGCGTACAGGCGGACGGCGGCCTCGAGCTCTACCGTCTGGGAGAGAGCGCCGAGCGCGGGTCCCGGCCGTTCGCCCGGTTCCAGCACCGGTGGGAAGCGCGGTCCGGTCAAAAGCTTGGTGCTTGACCTGAGAATAGAAGGTTAATAGACTAAGTGTATGACCTCTAAACTGACATCGATCTTCCTCGTTGTCTGCTGCGTCGCCTCCGCTGTGCTCGCCCAGCCGGCGAAGCCTTTTTCTCCACTCGACGAGGTCGAGGTTCTCCGAGGATGGGTAGACGTCCAAACCTCGGGCGAGATGGTGACGGTGCACGTAGGGAGGCTCAGCGGGTCTACTGATCGTGTCTTCAAGGTGCAGTTGGAGGAGCAGGCCGCGCCCGTCTCCTTCCAGTCCAATGCTGCGCAGGTCTTCTTCTGGCGAGGGAACCTCGCCGTGCTGGCCATCGGGGAGGGGAGGGCTCTGCGATTCTCCATCCCTGGCTTCCAGGCTCCTCCGGGACCCGCGACCGGCAGACTCGTACCCGGGGCCGACCTCGACGCTCTGCTGGCCCGGTATGAGCTGACGAAGATCGACACCGCCTCCGCGATCGTTTCCGGTCAAGGGCCACGGCCGCTTCTCGATCCGCGGTGGGGAGAGCCGGGGAGCCGTTCCAAGGTCGACGATCTGACTCCCCCTGCCTCGGGCGGTAGCGGTGTGGGCGCCTGCGGTGTCTCCTGCGATATCTCCTGCGGGGATGGCTCGAGCTGTAGCGCCAGTTGTGGCGCGAAGCGCTGCGCCTCCTGCACCTGCCCCGCCTCCTGCACGTGCAGTTGAGGTCTGGCAGGAGGCGGCGTATCGCCTCCAGACTGATGTTGGATCTGACCCCGGGAGGAACCCTCCCCCCCGGGGTCTTTCCACTCTAACCCTGTAAGAGCAATGACCTACATTTCGGGGCCGGTCCTGCACCGGCAACTGGGGCTGAAACCTTCTCCCGAGCAGACGGAGTCGGCATAGCACTTCCCGATCCTGTACGCCCCCTGGCTCAGGTAGTAGCAACTGGCATTGATGGTCAGCCCCTGGCAATTCGAGGGGCTGCAGGACCCGCAAGGGGTGCCCGCCTTCGGGGCGGGGCTCGGAAGGAAGGCTAGAGACTCCTGCGGGACAACGCTCTCGACGCAGAACGGCTCCGCAAGCTCAGGCGTCGAGGCCGGGGGAGCGGCCGCGGGGGTGTCTGCCGGTGCGGCGCCGGCGAGGGTGGCGCCGAACAGCAAGCAGACGGCCAGCAACAAGAGGGATCCTAATCTCATCAGGTCTCCTTTCGCGGAGCAGTCGAGCTCCGTCTTCTCTAAGCAAGGTGCCGGACGCCCCCTCTACCGGAACAGCCGCGGGCGGCGATCTGATAGCGTCCTCCCATCATGACGTCCCCTTACGGTGCCCAGAGCATGGTCGACCCGTTGCGGCGGGTCCTGGTCAAGCGCCCGGACGAGGCGTTCGCGAGCGCCGATCCGGAGCGATGGAACTACACCGCCCGGCCCGACCTCGACGAGGCCCGGCGCGAGCACGACGCGCTGGCCGAGATCCTCCGCGGCTTCGGCGCCGAGGTGATCGACCATCCCGAGCCCCAGCCGGAGCGGGCGGACTCCCTCTTCGTGTTCGACCCGGTGATCGTGACCGAGCAGGGCGCCGTGATCCTGCGCATGGGCAAGGAGCTCCGCCGGGGCGAGGAGGCGGCGCTGGCCCGGCGGCTCCAGGAGATCGGCCTCCCGGTCCTCGGCGCGCTCGAGGGCGAGGCGACGGCCGAAGGGGGGGACCTCCTCTGGCTCGATCCCCAGACGCTGGCCGTGGGCCAGGGCTTCCGCACCAATGCCGAGGGGCTCCGCCAGCTCCGGGAGATCCTGTCCGGGATCGGCGTGGAGGTGCTGCCCGTCGAGCTTCCCTATTTCACCGGCCCCGCGGCCTGCCTCCACCTGCTGTCGCTGATCAGCCTGGTGGATCACGACCTCGCGGTGGTCTACCCACCCCTCCTCGCCGTTCCCTTCTGGAAGACGCTGCGGGACCGCGGCGTCCGGCTGGTCGAGGTCCCCGCGGAGGAGTTTCCCTCGATGGGGCCGAACGTCCTGGCGCTCGCGCCCGGCCGGTGCCTGATGCTGGAAGGCAATCCCGTCACCCGCCGCCGTCTGGAGGCGGCGGGCTGCGAGGTCCTCACCTACAGGGGCCGGGAGATCTCCCTCAAAGCCGAGGGCGGCCCGACCTGCCTGACGCGGCCGATCTGGCGCGATTGATCCCGTCGCCATGCACCCCCTCGGTCCAAAGCGCACGCTGAATGGGCTGACGGTCGCCGTCCTGCTCGTGGGCCTGCTCGCCGCGGGCTGCCGCGGGTCGCTGCCCGGTCCTTCGTCCTCTGCCGCGGTTCCTTCCTTCGCTGAGGTCGACCGCCTCCTCGAAGGCTTCCGGGAGCGTGGGGCTTTTCCAGGAGGGGTACTCGCGGCCGGCGATGAGGAGGGCCTGGTCCATCTGCACCCCTTCGGTCGGCTCAGCTACGAAGCGGACGCGCCGCCGGTCACCTCCGAAACGCTGTATGACCTCGCCAGCCTCACCAAGGTGGTCGCCACCACGACCATGGCGATGATCCTCGTCGACGAGGGGCGGCTCGATCTGGACCAGCCGGTGCAGGAGCTGCTGCCCGGATTCCAGGGGCCGGGCAAGGAGGCCGTGACGGTGCGCCACCTGCTCACCCATTCCTCGGGCCTCCAGGGCATCGTGCCTCTCTACAAGGAGGTCCAGGGGCGGGAGGCCTTTCGCGAACGGGTCCTGGCCCTGGATCTGATCTATCCGCCGGGGAGCCGCTCCGTCTACAGCGATCCCGGGATCCTCCTGCTGGGCGAGATCCTGGAGCAGGCCGCGGGGCAGCCGTTGGCGGCCTTCGTGCGCGACCGGGTCTTCGCGCCGCTGGGGATGCGGGAAACCCGGTTCCGGCCGCCGCCCGAGCTGCGGTCGCGGATCGCTCCGACGGAATTCGACCCCTGGCGCGGCCGGCTGGTCCACGGCGAGGTGCACGACGAGAACGCCTTCGCCCTGGGCGGCGTCGCCCCCCACGCCGGGCTCTTCGGCACGGCCGGCGATCTGGCCCGCTTCGCCCGGATGCTCCTGAACGGCGGCGTTCTCGACGGACGCTGCATCGTCTCCCGCGAGACCGTGGAGCTGTTCACCCGCAGGGCCGGGATTCCGGACTCCGACCGCGCCCTCGGCTGGGACACGAAATCCGCCGAGGGCTCGTCCGCCGGCTCGCTGATGTCCGCGCGGTCGTTCGGCCACACCGGCTTCACCGGCACCTCGGTCTGGATCGATCCCGAGCGCCGGCTCTTCGTCATCCTCCTCACCAACCGGGTGCACCCCACGCGCGAGAGCAACCTCATTCGCGAAGTGCGCCCGGCGGTGGCGGACGCGGTGGTGCGGGCGCTGGAATTTCGATCGGTGGATTAAAAAGAGGCGCCCGGACGTCGCCGCCCGGGCGCCTTGAGGGCGGCCTAGCCCCGGAGTCTCTCGTTGACCTTCTCGGAGAGCCTCTTGAGCTGGTCCTGGGAAAGCGTTTCGAGGACCGGATCGAACCACTCGTCGATCTCGAACGGCGGCTTGGTGAGCTCGGGCTTGAACCGCTCCTTGAGGAGCTCCGGCTTGATGCCCTCGGGCTTGATCCATTCCGGCTTGTACCACTCCGGCTTCACCCCCTCCGGCTTGTACCACTCCGGCTTGATCTGCTCCGGCTTGATCCGCTCCGGCAGGTTCGCCCCGCCCAGCAC
>DASPJI010000731.1:0-3332 GCA_035628695.1 Thermoanaerobaculia bacterium
GCCGGCATCCAGGAGCAGGACGTGGTGATCGCCGTGGACGGCGAGGCCGTCGGCAGCTCCGAGGAGCTGGCCGTGGCCGTCGACGCGCACGCCCCGGGCGACACCGTCACCGTCGAGGTCGTCCGCGGCGGCGGCTCGGACCTGTGGGGGAGCTCGGCGCTCGGCGGCGTGATCCAGCTCCTGACCGCCACCCCGGGCGAGCCGGCGGCCAGCGCCGTCCTGGAGGGGGGCACTCACGGCCAGCTCCACGCCGGCGCCGGTGTCAGTCGCCGCTTCGGCCGCTTCGGGGCCTCCCTCGACGCCAGCCGCGTCGAGGCCGGCTATCCGGTGGTCCGCCGCGGCCAGCGCGGGGCGATCGACATCGACGCCACCTCGGAGGCGACGGCGCTCTACGGCAAGCTCGACGCCGCGGTCTCGCCGGCGACGACCCTGTCCTTGCGCGGCAACCTGTTCGACGAGGAGCGCGGCAACGGCACGCCGCTGACGTCGAACGGCACCTTCGGCGGCTACCTGAGCGCCGGGGTCGCCCACTCGGCGGGGGAGCGCGGCGAGTGGGCGGCCTCGCTGACCGCCCAGCGGCAGAGCTTCGACAGCACCTTCTCCAGCCAGGCGCCGGACCGCGCCTCGGAGGTCCCCTCCCTCGACCAGTTCGACGTCACCGCCGAGAGCCTCGCGGCGGCGGCGCAGTGGACGGGGTCCGTGACCGCCGGGCTCGACGCCCGCTGGACCGGCGCCGAGAACGCCGAGGACTTCCTCTTCTCCGCCGAGACGGGCCGCTTCCAGCGCCGCCGCCGGGCCGGGGGCGAGCAGCTCCAGGGGGGGATCTATCTTCAGAAGGACGTCGGCCTCGGCGAGAGGTGGCGCTTCACGGCCGGCGGGCGGGTCGACGCCTGGAGCCACCGGGACGGCTTCCGGGTGGAGCGGACCCTCGACGGCGGCACCGTGCTGCTCGCCGAGGAGTTCCCCGACCGCGACGACGTCGCCGTCAGCCCGCGGCTGAGCCTGGTGTACGCCCCGCGGCAGGCCCTGCGGGTGCGCGGCGCCCTCTACCAGGCCTTCCGAGCCCCGACCATCAACGAGCTGTACCGGCCGTTCCGGGTCCGCAACGACATCACGGCCGCCAACCCGGCCCTGGACCCGGAGACGCTGACCGGCGCCGAGCTCGGCCTCGACCTGGGGAATCCCCGGTCGAGCGCCCGCCTGACCGCGTTTTGGAACCGGCTGGAGGACCCGGTCGCCAACGTCACCCTGGGGCTCGGCCCGGGGACCGTCGGCCCCTGCGGCTTCGTGCCGGCGGGGGGGAGCTGCCGCCAGCGCCAGAACCTGGGATCGGTCCGCGTCACCGGCCTGGAGGCGGAGGCCGAGCACCGTCCGGCGCCCGCCTGGTCGGTCTCCGCCAACTATCTCCTGAGCCACCCGGAAATCCGGGACTCCCCGCGCGAGCCCGCCCTCGAGGGCAACCGCCTGGCCCAGGTGCCGGAGCACCAAGTGGTGGTCCGGCTCAGCCACTCGGACCCCGAGGTGCTGGCCGGCTCGCTCCAGGTCCGCTACACCGGCGAGCAGTTCGAGGACGACCTCAACACCCTGGAGCTGGACGACGCCGTCGTCGCCGACCTCCTCCTCCGCCGCCGCCTCCGGCCGGGCCTGGACCTCTTCGTCGCCGTGGAGAACCTCCTCGACGAGACGGTCGAAGCCGGCCTCACCGCCGACGGCCTGGTCTCCATCGGCGCCCCGCGGCTGATCCGCGGTGGCTTGCGGCTCCTGCTCGGCGGCACCCGCTAGGCCGGACCTCCGCATGTCCGATCGCACCCCCGTAGGCGCCAACTCCAGCATCGCGCCGTTGGGGCGGGGGCTTCCTCCCCCCCTGGGAGGGGGTGTGGTAGGGAGTGGGGGAGGACCGAGGTGGGGGGTTGCTTTCGGAAGGGCGGGGGGAGGTCCGCGTCGAGCGCCGCGGAAAGGCTGCCCCCCTCCTTCACCTCCCCCACTCCCTACCGCCCACCACCCAGGGGGGGAGGCACCACCACCCCCTGCGGCCTGGAGCTGGTGCCCATGACCCGCCCCCCTCTCCCGGTCGAGGAGGTCCTGCCGGACCTCCTCGCCGCCGTGCAGGACCGCGGGTCGGCGGTGCTCGTCGCGCCCACCGGAGCGGGCAAGACCACGCGGGTGCCTCCTGCCCTCCTCGAAGCCGGGATCGGCCCCATCGGCGACGGCCGGCGGATCGTCATGCTGGAGCCGCGGCGGATCGCGGCGCGGGCGGCGGCGCGGCGCATGGCGGAGGAGGGGGGCTGGAAGCTGGGCGAGGAGGTGGGCTACCAGGTCCGCTTCGAGCGCCGGGCGGGACCCGGGACCCGCATCCTCGTGGTCACCGAGGGGATCCTGGTCCAGATGCTCCAGGGGGACCCCTTCCTGGAGGACGTGGGCGCCGTGGTCTTCGACGAGATCCACGAGCGCAGCCTGCACACCGACCTCTCCCTCGCCATGGCGCGGCGGGTGCAGCGGGAGGTGCGGCCCGATCTCGTCCTGATCGCCATGTCCGCCACCGTGGACCCCGGCCCCATCGCCGCCTTCCTGGGAGACTGTCCGGTCCTGGAGAGCCGGGGCCGCCTCTTCCCCGTGGAGATCTCCTATCTGAAGGATGGCGCGCCTGGCGCCGACACCCGGCCGCTCCCCGGACTGGTGGCGGCCGGCGTCCGGCAGATGCTGGAGGTGACGCCCGGCGACCTCCTGGTCTTCCTGCCCGGCGTGGGGGAGATCCAGCGCTCGGCCGAGGCCCTGGAGCCGCTGGCCGCCGAGCGCGGCCTCGCCGTCCTCTCCCTCTACGGGGACCTCCCGGCGGAGCGGCAGGACGAAGTGCTCCGGCCGCTCTCCCGGCGCAAGGTGGTGCTGGCGACCAACGTCGCCGAGACCTCGCTCACCATCGACGGCGTCTCGGCCGTGGTGGACTCCGGGCTGGTGCGGCGGCTGCGCTTCGACCCGGCGACCGGCCTCGACCGTCTGGAGCTGGGCAAGGTGAGCCGCGCCTCCGCCGACCAGCGGGCCGGACGCGCCGGGCGCCAGGGGCCGGGGCACTGCCTGCGCCTCTGGGGGGCCTGGGAGCACGGGGCCCTTCCCGAGCGCGAGGCTCCCGAGATCGGCCGCGTCGATCTGGCGGCCCCGGCCCTCCAGCTCCTCTCCTGGGGGGAGACCGACCTCGCCGCCTTCGGCTGGTTCGAGCCGCCGGACCCCGCCGCCCTTGCCAACGCCCTCCGTCTCCTGCGCCACCTCGGCGCCACGGACGATCACGGCGTCACCGAGATGGGCCGGACCCTCGCGCGCCTGCCGGTCCATCCCCG
>DASPJI010000732.1:0-2177 GCA_035628695.1 Thermoanaerobaculia bacterium
AGCGCCACCGCCTCAGGCGTCCGGTCCACCTGCGCCTCGAACAGCTCTCCCAGGCAGGTCCCGACCCTCTGAGAATCGCCGGTCCCGCGGCTCCACTCGGTGAGTTGTGACAACTCGGCTGTGCTCAGCAGCGCCCGGTCCCCCGCCGGCGACGACGGCGCCTCCACAACCGCCGACAGCAACCGTTCGAAATGCCCGGCCAGACGTTCGATCGTCACCTCGTCGAATAGATCCGTGTTGTACTCCACCGACCCGGACAGCTCCCCGCCCACCTCTCCCAACGCAATCGTCAAGTCGAACTTCGCCGTCGTCGCCGGCGAGTCCAGCGGGCGCAGGTGCAGATCCCGGATCGATAGCTCTTCCTGCGGCACGTTCTGCAGCGCGAACAACACCTGGAACAGCGGCGAGTACGCCAGGCTCCTCTCCGGTGCGACCTCTTCGACCAGTTTTTCGAACGGCACCTCCTGGTGCGCGTGCGCCGACAGCACCGTCTCGCGCACCCGGCCCAGCAGATCCACGAAGCCCGGCTCTCCCGACAGGTCCGTGCGCAAGACCAGAGTGTTGACGAAGAAACCGATCAGATTTTCGAGCTCCAGATGATTGCGGCCGGCGATCGGCGTGCCCACCACCACATCCGGCTGCCCGGTGTAGCGCGCCAGAAGCGTCTGGAACGCGGCCAGCAGCGTTATGAACAGCGTCGCGCCCTGCCGCCGCGACAGATCCTGCAAGCCCGATGAGAGCGGCGCCGGAAGAGCGAAGCCCCGCACCGCGCCGCGCGAGCTCTGCACGGACGGACGCGGACGATCTGTGGGAATCTCCAGGAGTGCCGGAGCACCCGCCAGTTGCCGGCGCCAGTAGTCGATCTCCCGAGCCAGGACCTCGCCCTGCAACCAGCTCCGCTGCCACACCGCATAATCGGCGTACTGCACCAGCAGCTCCGGCAGGGGCGACGGACGGCGTCCGGTATAGGACTGATACAGCGCCGAGACCTCGCGCACCAGAACACCCATCGACCAGCCGTCGCTGACGATGTGATGCATCGTCACCAGCGCGAGGTGGCTCGCCTCGGCCAGACGCACCACCAGGGCTCGCAGCAGCGGACCCTGCGCCAGATCGAACGCACGTCCCGCCTCCCGGGCCACCAGCTCCAGGCCCAACCGCTCGCGACGGTCCTCCTCCAGGCCCGACAGGTCCACTACCGGCAGCGCCAGCCTGGAGGGGGGCTCGATCACCTGCACCGGCGTGCCGTCCTGCGCGACGAATACCGTGCGCAACGCTTCGTGACGTCGCACAATCTGCTCCAGACTGTGCCGCAGCACGCCGACGTCCAGATCGCCCACCACCCGCAAGGCCACGGGGATGTTGTAGGCCGAGCTCCCCGGCGCGAGCTGGTCGAGGAACCAGAGGCGCTCCTGCGCGAACGACAGCGGCAGCTCGCCTGCCCGTGCCACCGGCACGAGGGGCGGCGCCAGCAACCCGGCGCCCGCCCGCATCGCCCTCTCCACCCGGCCAGCCAGACCCGCCACCGTCGGCTCCTCGAACAGCTCGCGCAAGGGGAGCTCGATCTGGAACGCGCCGCGCAGCCGCGACATCACCCGCGTCGCCAGCAGCGAGTGACCGCCCAGCTCGAAGAAGTTGTCGTTCACTCCCAGCCGCTCAACACTCAGCACCTCGGACCAGATGTCGGCCAGAAGCTCCTCGACCGGCGTGCGCGGCGCCACGTAGCCCGCCAAGCCCTGACGCGCCTCCGCCGCCGCCGGCAGCGCCCGGCGGTCCACCTTGCCGTTCGGCGTCCGCGGCAGGCTCTCGAGGGTCACGAAGACCGCCGGCACCATGTAGTCCGGCAGCCGCTGCTGCAGGAGCTCCCGCAGCTCGGTGGCCGCCGGCGTCTCGCCCGCCGCCGGCACGACATAGGCCACCAGACGCGGTCCGCCGGTCCCCTCCGTCCGCGCCAGCACCACCGCCTCGCGCACCCCGGCGGCCGACGACAGAGCCGACTCGATCTCACCCAGCTCGATGCGGAAGCCTCGCACCTTGACCTGATGGTCGAGGCGGCCCAGGAACTCCAGCTCGCCGCCGCGCCGCCAGCGCGCCCGGTCTCCGGTCCGGTACAGCCGCGCTCCGGCCTCGCCCCCCAGCGGATCCGGCACGAAACGCTCCGCCGTCAGGTCCGGCCG
>DASPJI010000733.1:0-2163 GCA_035628695.1 Thermoanaerobaculia bacterium
CCGCCCCCGCCGCCGACCTCCCCACGACCTCCGCCACCGCCGTGTCCGTCCAGGCGAGCGTCACCTGGCTTGACGACGGAACGGCGAACGGCGCGTGGATCGTCAATCCCGACAAGATCACGGTCAGCGCCAGGATCGAGCTCCTCGTCTATACGATGAGCGACAAGAGCACGCCGGGCGTCCGGTTCCTGTCCTCCACGCCGCTGGTGTGGATCTCGCCGCCGCAGCCCGACAATTTTGACGCCCAGGTATCCGAAGACGGCCGGCAGCTCTTCATCGCCGACCGCAACCAGACCACCGGCCTCCCCGAGGCCTTCTCCTTCCGGCTGCTGGCGGTCTATGACGACATCACCCGGATCTCGCCCGACCCGATGATCATCAACCTGGACCCGAGCTAGGGCCCTCACCCCCGGCCCCCTCTCCCGCCTCCCCCCCTCCCCGGAAGAGGGGGAGGCGGACATCCTAGGCGGGATCACCGCGAAAACGGCAGCCTTCCAGCCGAAGAAGCTGCCCTCCCCCATGGATGGACAGCCGTCCTTCCGGGGACGGCCTTCCTACCCGGGGCAGGGACCTCATCCCCGGCGCCACGGACCTCATCGCTCCGGGTACGGCCTTCCTACCCGGGGGATGGCCTTTCCACCCACGCGCACGGCCCTCATGCCCGCGGGGATGGCCCCCGCGGCGCGGGGACGGAGCTCATCGCCGGAGGGATGGCGATGAATTGCCGGGGGATGACGGCCACGGCCCCACCGCCTGCAGCTCCGGCGCGGCGCGTAGCGGGGCGAACCAGGGGAGGGTGAACCAGCGCGGCTCGACGCCGTCTTCCAGGGCTCGCTTGGCGTTGAGCAGGGCCGAGGTGTCGTCCCCCACCACCGCGTAGACCAGGGAGACGGCGTAGGCGATCTGGGGGTCGTCCGGCGACTGGCGCAGCGCCTGCTGGACGGCCGCCACGGCCTCGGAGCCGCGCCCGAGATGGGCCAGCGCCTGGGCGCGAGTGGCCTGGAGCTGCGCCTGGTCCGCAGCAGGGTCTTCGTCCACCAGGCGGATTACCTCCTTATAGAGTTTTACGGCCTCGCTCCACTTGCCTTGGAGGAAATGGACGTCGGCGAGGTTGAGGGCGCTCTCCGGGCTGCGGGGGCTCAGGGCGAGGGCCTGCCGGAAGCTCTCCTCCGCCTCCGCGTAGCGCCCCAGGAGCATGTAGGCGAGCCCCAGGTTGGACAGCAGGTGCGTCTGCGACGCGTCGCGCACCAGCCGCTCGTAGAGCTCGGCGGCGCGTTCCGGGCTGCCGGTGAGCAGCTCCAGGTTCGCCAGGGTGGTCTGGCCGAGAGCGGAGTCGGGGAAGCGCCGCAGCAGCTCTTCCAGGGAGCGGCGGGCCGCCGCGGTGTCGCCGTGCCGCTGCTCGAGGCGCGCCTGCCAATGGAGGTGGCGCCAGGAGGGGCTCCGCCGCACCGCCTCGCGGATGGCGGCGAGCGCCTCCTCCCCCCGGCCGCGGGCCTCCAGCAGACGGGCGCGCAGGACGAGGATCCCCGGGTCCCCCGGCTGCAGCCGGTCGAGGTCGCGCAGCACCTCCTCCGCTCGGTCGAGCCGCTGGCGCCTGAGATCGACCTCGAACTGGGTGAAGAGAGGACGCGGATCGGCGGGCGCCAACTCACGGGCGGCGGCCAGCAGCCGGGTGGCCCGCTCGAGGTCCTCCGGGTCGCGCCGCACCTGGAAACGGTGCTGGAGGACCTCGGCCTCGAAGACGAACGCTTCGAGGAAGCGCGGGGAGCGGCGGCGGATCCCCGCCAGGCTCTCCAGGGCCGCCGCCGGCAGCTCCTCCTGCTGTTCCTTCTCGAACGCCTGGCGCAGGCCCAGGTACTCGGCGTAGTCCTCCGGCCGCACCTGGAGCGTCGAGGCGCCGTGGCGGACCCGGTGATCGGGGTAGCCGCGCCGCAGGTAGCCCTCGACGGCCTCGGCCAGCAGGTAGGGGCGGTCCACCGGCGCGGCGAAGCCCTGGGTCCAGAGGACGGAGCCGTCGCGGCCCGACAGCCGGGAGAGGGCGACCTGGCAGGTGCCGCCGGCGCAGTCGAGCCGCGACGTGACCACCTCGCCGGCCGCCGTCGCCCGCGCCAGCTCCAGCGGGGTGCCGGGCACGGGGTCCACCTGCTCGGGGGGGAGCGGCGC
>DASPJI010000734.1:0-14761 GCA_035628695.1 Thermoanaerobaculia bacterium
ACGCTCGCCAAGCTGGTGCGGGACGGCAGGCTCCCCGCGCCGCGGCGCACCATCCGCTTCGTCTGGCCGCCGGAGATCGAGGGGACGATCGCGCTGCTCAACGCCCGCCCGGACCTCGCCGGCCGCGCCCGCGCCGTCATCCACATGGACATGGTCGGCGGCGACGCCGAGATCACCAAGGCGGTCTTCCGGGTCACCCGCTCGCCGAAGAGCCTGCCCACCTTCGTCAACGACGTCGCCGAGGCCTTCGGGCGCTTCGCCAACGCGCAGTCGGACCTCTACGCCTCCACCCGCTCCGCACCCTATCCGCTGGTCGATCCGGAAGGAGGCAAGCGCGCCCTCCAGGCCGATTTCGTCGACTTCACCGAAGGGAGCGATCACCAGGTCTGGACCGAGGGCTCGTGGCGGGTGCCGGCCATTTATCTGAACGATTGGCCCGACCGCTACATCCACACGCATCACGATTCGATCGCCAACATCGACGCCACCAAGCTGCTGCGCGCCGCCTTCCTCGGCGCCGCCGGCGCCTATTACCTGGCGGATCTGGGCGCGGACGACGTGCCGGCCCTCTGGCAGGTGGTCCGCCGCCACGCCCTGGAGCGCGGCGCGGACCTGCTGGCGCGGCAGGAGCGGCTGCGCGCCGCGGGGCAGGCCGGGGAGATCGCCAACCTGTCACGTTTTCATCTCGCCTACGAGCAGGCGGTGCTCGACTCCATCGCGCCGTTCGCCGAGGTGCCGGCCGCGGTGCGCCAGGACGCCGGACGGCTCCTCGCCTCCTTGCGCACCCTGGCCGGAGATCCGCCCGCGCCGGGCCGGGCGTCCGGGACCGTCTACCGGCGCAACGCGGAGCTCAAGGGGCCGATGGAAGGCTTCGGCTACGAATATCTGGAAGACAAGATGACCGGGCTCGGGATCACCGGGCCGGCCCGCCCGGCGCTGCTCGGCTACGAAGGCCTGTGGGGCGCCAGCTACCCCTATGAAGCCCTGAACCTGGTGGACGGACGGCGGACCGTCGGCGAGATCCGCGACGCCCTGGCGGCGATCTACGGCCCGGTTCCTCTGGAGCAGGTGTCCGGTTTCCTCGAGGTGTTGGAGAGGGCCGGCGTGCTGCGTCGTTGAGCGACCCCGGAGTTTCTGACATTCACCTCTCCTGTCCCGCGCCGGCTGCCTGACGCACCGCTTCAGGCAGGGGAAGGAAGAGCGGGCCCCTGGCTCCCTCCTGGGAGAGCCTTGCCGTGGCGCGTGCCCACGGCTCACGTCAGACGTGTCTCCGGCCCGCGGAGACATAGAGGTTCGGGAGGTTTTTCATGTCGAATGTGTTTCGTCCCAAGAGCGTCTTTGTTGCGGCCTCGGCCATGCTCCTTGCCGGAGCCGTGGCGTTCGCCGGTGTGCAGACCGACAAGCAACTCGCGAGGGTCAAGAAGGACCGCAACGGCAACGTGAGCTTCAAGCAGGTCGCCGGCTACACCGGCTACGAGACCGACAACGAGTATCACGCCAAGATCAAGGAGCTCACCGATCCGCAGGCGATCTATGAGCTCAAGATGAAGCATCACCAGCTGAATATCGAGCACGAGCTCAACGGCGGGGTCCTCCATGGTTCGATCGAGCGGGGCGGGTCCCTGATCACGATCGACATCGTCGGGACCGGGACCGCGGCCGGCTTCCATCACTCGCTCACCTTCCCGGCGAAGTTCGAGGTCCATTCCGAGCCCCACGATCCGAGCGTCGAGATCGACACCTTCCGTACGAACATGTACCGGATCGAGGGCGCGGCCGGCGGTGACAGCCTGTTCTCGTCGCTGCGCCTGGTGGGCGGCACCGCCAACGGCTTTGCGAGCCCGGGCCAGATGACCCTGATCGACAAGGGCGACTCCGTCCTCGTCGACAGCTTCTTCAACATCGGCTACCGCATCGAGTTCACGGGCGCTGACGGCGGCCCGCTGGCCGGAGTCCAGGATTCCTTCGAGGGCACGGTGACGATGCGGGCTCACGGCACCGAGCAGGCCGTCACCGGCGGCAAGTGATCACTCCCGCGAGGAGCTGATTCATGAAACAAAAGGGCGGAGGCCGCGCGGCTCTCCGCCCTTTCGTCTCCAGGCCCACGGTTGACAGGAGAGAGGGGCGGCTCCCAGAATACGGCCCACTCATCTCAGGAGGTCCTGTGCCGTCCTACACCCTGCAACTCATGATCAGTGCCCAGGATCTGACCACCCTCCGCCAGGCGGGCGAGAGCATCGTCATCGCCAGAGCGTTCAGCGGCTCCTCTCCCAACGTCGCCTGGGTGAGCTTCGCCCCCTTCTCGTCGAACACCGTCACGTGGGACGACGCTTACGGGCTCTTCGCCTCGCCGGCGCAATCCTCGGGCACCATCCAGATCCTGAGCCAGACCTCGGGTACGGCCGCCTCCGGCATGTACTACAACTTCGCGGACGCCAGCTTCTCGGGCCCGTTCTCGGGAGCCAGCGCACCCGGGGCTGGATCTTTCCGGGTCTTCAACCAGATGCCGTCCTCGCAATACACCGCTCTCGGCTTCGGAATGCTCCAGAGCGCCACGGTGAACGGCTCCGCCCTTCCCGCCAGGCCCGCCAACCTGGATATCGTCCCGGCCATGCAGTTCTCCACCTTCACGCCACTGAATACCGTGTATGTCTGGCTCCAGTCGGGGGTGAGCAGCGGCGACATCGTCACGCTCCCCCCATTGTCTATGGGGGCCGCCCTGGCCGTCTCCAGCCGTGCCACCAAGGTCCAGTTCTCGGGCACCTCCTCGCTTTCCTACGTGTACGAATCGTCCGTCGGCGCGTTCGTCCCCGCTAACTGACCGGTCTCGAGACCGCATCTCCGCTCCCTCCGCCCGTCCGGTACCGCGGTGCTCCGCCGCGTGCGCCGTTGTTCCATTTTGAACTGAAACACGCCGCGGACTCGCGGATACTACGCTCTCCCGAAGACGATCCCGCGAAAGTGATCTCTCATGACCAGTTCTCTGCTCCGGAGCGTGATGTCGGGTGACGACCTGAAAGAGATCTTTCTCGGGAGCGGGAGGGCTGGAAGGGTGCAAGTCGAAAGACATCAAGATATCTACATCTGTGGTGATACGGAACGGTTGATCTATTTCGTCGAGAGCGGCTCGGTCAGGGTCAGCAGGCCTTCGGCGGCTGGAAGGGATTGCCTGCTGAGGATCGAGCTGGCAGGGGGGATCTTCGGCGAGCTCGCGCTCCTGGAGGCGCACGAGCGGCTCGAGACAGCCACCGCGCGAGAGAAGGGGGCCGTCTGGAGGATGCGCGGCAGTGATTTCTGGCGCGAGCTGCGGAAACGTGACCTCCTCGAGCCGTTCGTCAGCCATCTGATCCTTCGCATGGCGGATCAGGACCGGCGCATTGCTCATCTCATCACGGAACCGAGCCTGCGGCGGCTCGGCAAGATGCTGCTCATGCTGGCGCACAGGCTCGGTACCCGCACGCGAGAGGGCTTCAGGATCGGTACGCGGATCTCGCACGAGGAGCTGGCGGATCTCGTCGGCACCACGCGGCCCCGGGTGAGCACGTTCCTCTGTGATCTCAGGCGCCGAAACCTGATCGAAGTGAGCGACAACCGCCACCTCGTGATCCATGAGGAGAGCCTCAGGAGATTCCTTGGCGACTTCTAGGGGAGCGGCGCCCGAGGAGGGCTCGGTGGAGCGCCTCCTGCCGCAGGTCTATGACGAGCTGCTCCGTCTGGCCAGGCGCAGGTTGGCGCGGTATGGGCCGGGTGAATCGATCACTCCGGCCGAGCTGGTTCACGAGGCCTACCTGCGGCTGGCAGGAGGCACGCGCCGCCGCTTCGAGGGGCGGCCTCACTTCTTCTTCGCCATGAGCCGGACGATGCGGGATCTGATAGTGGAGAGCGCCCGGCGCCGAGCGACCTCGAGGCGCGGCGGGGGCCGTCCGGCCGTGGACCTGTACGAGGCGGATGCCCGCGGTGTGGAGCGCAAGGACTTCGTGGACCTCCACCGCGCGCTGCTGAGGCTGGCCGAGCACGACCGCGAGTGCGCGCGGACCGTCGTATTGAGCTACTTCGTGGGCCTCACCCATCCCGAGATCGCGGAGGCCACGGGTGTATCGCGCGCCACCGTCGAGAGGCGCTGGGCGTGCGCTCGCGCCTGGCTGCGCCGCGAGCTCGCGGATCGAGCATGAGGGGATTTTGGAATGGATATCGGCTTGACAAAGCAGAAGGTGTCCGGACACCCTCACGAACCCCGAGGCTGACTTTCACGAAAAGGAGAAGAAGATGGCAACCATCGTCGTGACCAAGGGTGACCTGAACTGGGGCAAGGGGGAGGGGAGCGTGGATTCCAAGGCCGGGACCGCGAGCATCACCAGCTGGGTCGACCAGGCCGCCATGACGGTCGGCACGACCTACGGTCTCAAGACCGGAGGAAAGTCGTATACCGGGAAGTGTCAGAGCAGCACGCTTCCCATCAACTTCACGGACGTCGAGTGAACCTTCCAGAGCACAGGTTGAGAGGAGAATCGAGATGCCAACGTTCACGCTGAACACCACCTTCGATCAGAGCGCGTTGTCGATGCTCTACGCGACGGGATCCAACGTCGTCGTGGCCAAGCCGAGCAGTAGCGGGGGCACCCCCAACGTCGCCTGGGTGGTCTATCGTCCGATGCCGGACAACGTCATGACCTGGGAAGAGCAGTATGGGATCTATGCGTCGACTTCGAGCATTCAGAACGGGGCAAAGCTCAAGCAGATGTCCGCGACGCCGTTCCCGGCCGGCGCGGGGAAGGTCTACACGCTGCAGTCGGACAGCAACTTCAGCAGCCCGCAGTCGGGGGGCACGGCCAACAGCTACACCGCGATCAATCAGTACGACAACCTGGCGCCGAATGGGCCGGGTTGGCTCACGTTCGGCCTGTTCCAGAACGCGACCGTCAATCAGTCCGCTCTGAGCGGGAACGCGGTCTCCGCGGCCGGCGTGCCCTTCCAGAGCACGGCCGTGATGACCCCCTATACGACCGTGTACATCTGGACGCAGTCCCAGGTGGTGAGCAACACCGTGGTGACCCTCGTGACCTCCACGATGACGTCGGTGAAGTTCGGCGGGTCGGTGACGGAGATCTCGCTGCAGTACGACCAGACCACAGGTGGCTTCGTCAATGTTGGTGGGGCCTTGAAGATGGATGCGCGCTCGAACCTGCTGGTCGCCAGCGGCGGTGAGGAGCTGCCGTCGGAGGCCTCCCTGGCCTATCACATCCCCCTTCTGGGCTAGCCTCGGCGGGCGCCGGAGCGAAAAGGGCGGAGGGCGCCTTGCGGCCCTCCGCCCTTCTTGTTTCGGGAGAAACCCTTCCTACGGGCTGGTGGGCTGCTCGTCCTCGGGGAACTGATAGAGCAGCGTCGAGAGGTAGCGCTCGCCGTGGCTGGCGAGGACCGCGACGATCAGCTTCCCCTTGTTCTCGGGGCGCCTGGCGATCTCGAAGGCGGCGTGGGCCACGGCGCCGGAGGAGATCCCCACCATCATGCCGTCCTCGCGGCAGAGGCGCCGCCCCATCTCCAGCGCCTGATCATTGGTGACGCGGAACACGTCGTCCACCAGGTCGAGGTCCATGATCTCCGGAATGAAGCCGGCGCCGATCCCCTGGATCTTGTGGGGGCCGGGCACCAGCTCCTGGCCGGCGCGCTTCTGTGTCAGCACCGGCGAGTCGGTGGGCTCGACGACGATCGACTGCAGCGCCGGCTTCTTCTTCTTGAGCACGTCGCTGCAGCCGGTGACCGTGCCGCCGGTGCCGACGCCGACGACGAGGATGTCGATCTTGCCGTCGGTGTCGTCCCAGATCTCGACCGCCGTGGTGCGGCGGTGGATCTCCGGGTTCGCGGGGTTGGAGAACTGCCCGATGATGATCGAACCCGGGGTCTCCTTCTGGATCTCCTCGGCCTTGGCCATCGCCCCCTTCATCCCCTTGGCGCCCTCGGTGAGCTCCAGCTTCGCGCCCAGGGCCTTGAGGATCTGCCGGCGCTCCATCGACATGGTGTCCGGCATGGTCAGCACCAGAGGGATCCGCTTCGCCGCGCAGACGAAGGCGAGGCCGATGCCGGTGTTGCCCGAGGTGGGCTCGATGACCGTCGTCCCCTCCTTGATCACGCCCTTCTCGATGGCGTCGAGGACCATCGAGTAGCCGATCCGGTCCTTGACGCTGGACATCGGGTTGAACGATTCGAGCTTGAACACCACGTCCGCCTCGAGGCCCAGAGACTTGCTGACGTTGGGTGCCCGCACCAGCGGTGTGCGGCCGATGGTATCGATGATGCTGTCGAAAATCCGCCCCATGGCGTCCTCCCCTGAGATAGGTCGACTGCTAAATTCCTTCCCCGAACCCGTAGGCGCGCTCGAGGATCTGCTTCTGCTTGGCACGGCTCGTGCGGGTGTAGAGCACCCGCTCGCCCGGTGGAACCGATTCGATCACCCATGTATTGCCGCCGATGACCGCCCCTTCACCCACAATGGTGTCGCCACCGAGGATCGTCGCGCCGGCGTAGACCACGACGTTGTCCTCGAGGGTGGGGTGGCGCTTGGCGCCGCGCAGCAGGCGGCCGCCCGCGTCCTTGGGGAACGAGAGGGCGCCGAGGGTGACGCCTTGATAGACCTTGACGTTTCTGCCGAGCACCGCGGTCTCGCCGATGACGACGCCGGTGCCGTGGTCGATGAAGAAAGACTCGCCGATCTGCGCCCCGGGGTGGATGTCGATCCCGGTCTTCGAGTGGGCGAGCTCGGTCATGATGCGGGGCAGCAGGGGGACGCCGATGTCCCACAGCGCGTGCGCGATGCGCTGGACCGTGATGGCCTCGAAGCCGGGGTAGGCGAAGATGATCTCGGCGAAGCTGCGGGCCGCCGGATCCCCCTCCATCGAGGCCTTGACGTCGAGGATCAGGAGCCGCCGGAGCTCCGGGATGCGGCCGAGGAAGCGCTCCACCGCGTGGTCCGCGAGCCGCGCGGTCTGCGCGGGCTCGAGCTCCCCGGGCGCCGCCTGTCCCTCGGGCGGCACCTCCTCGACGGCGAAGGGGTAGGCCAGGAGGACCTGGTCGTACAGGTCCGCGGCGATATCGTCGAGCAGCGCCCCGACATGGTACTCGACGTTCTCCGGCGTCAGGTGCTGCACCCCGTAGTACCCGGGATAGAGGACGGCGCAGAGATTGTCGAGGATGCGCGCCACGGCGGTGCGCGAGGGGAGCCGGCGGTCCGGATGCAGATGAGAGGCGGGGTCGCCGGCGGCGCCATAGGTCGCCACGACCTCCCGCGTGATGCCCTGCAGCCGGTTCGAGAAGGGATGGCGCTTCATGACGGAATCCTAACTCAACTCGGGCGCCGGGCAGTCCCGCCGGTCCGCCCCACCCCCGCCCCGGGCTCGACCGGGTGCCGCTCCGGCCTCTAGAATGCGCCGAGCGGCAGGAGAGGAGGAAGGATGGACAAGGTCAACCTGGCGGAGAAGCTCTCCCGTTTCAACGATCACTGGAACCCGCGGATCGTCGGCGAGCTGAATGGTCAGCACGTGAAGCTGGCGAAGCTCGCCGGCCCCTTCGTCTGGCACCATCACGAGCACGAGGACGAGCTGTTCCTGGTGGTGAAGGGGAGGTTCCGGATGGAATTCAGGGACCGGTCCGTGGATCTCTCCGAGGGGGAATTCCTGATCGTTCCACGCGGCGTCGAGCACCGCCCCGTGGCCGAAGAAGAGGTCCACGTCCTCCTGTTCGAGCCCGCGGCAACGCTCAACACCGGCAACGTCCGGAGCGAGGTGACGAGAGATGAGCTGGAGCGGATCTGAACAGGGCGAGTCTCCGATAGGAGCCAGGGGGCGGATCCTGCCCGCGCAGCTCGCGTGGTACGTGACGGGCCGCTTCTACGTCGACGGCGACGGCGCGATCCTCGACGCCGGGTACTTCCTTCACCTCCAGGACGTGACGGGGACCCTCTTCCTCGGCGCGCCCGGCGAGGGCACCGCCTGCTTCACCTTCCTCGCCGAGCCGTTCAACGCGGACCGCCTGACGAACGGCGACCTGAGCCTGGCCGTCGACGCAGTCGGCGAGTTCAGCCTGTTCCTGAACCGCGATCCGGGCGGCCCGACGTTCGACGATCCACGGAGCTTCGGCGCGGGGGAGCGGATCGCGACGTTCCGGCGGACGAGCATCGTGGTCGGCAGCACGGTGGGAGGCGTGGACGGAGCGCCGGCGGTCGTCTCGGTGAACCTCTTCTCCGCGGCGCTCGTCGAGAGCAAGGAGTTCGAGCACGGCGGCCGCACCCTGGATCTCGGCCGGCTCCTGCCGAACGGCATCACGCAGTGGGGCACGGCGAGCACGAAATCGATCTCGCCGCTCCCGGCCGGCTACACGGCCGCAGTCCCCTTCGTCGGCTCCGCGGTCGCAATAGGATAGAAATTTCACCCCCGGGTGTATTCGGTCCCCTCGCCCGGCCAGCCGACGCGGACCTTGTGCTTGACCTTGATCCAGCTCCGGGTCCGCACCCCCGGCTCGTAGACGGACGCCGGGTCCTTCGCGATGAGCCCCTCCCAGCCGCGGGCCTTCACCTCCTGCCAGGCCGCGAGCCCGTTCTCGGCCAGCCGGCGGGCGACGAGGATCGGTCCCTCGGCGTCCCGGAGCTCCTTCTCGAGCACGGTACGCCGCCGGCGGAGCGGCTCGCGCAGGAGGTCCTTGCCGCGGGCATAGGTGCAATCGAAGGCGACGAAGACCGGAGGGGTCAGGAGCTTCTCTTCCTTGGACGACCGGAGGTAGCCGAGGTGTGACACGAGGTTCTCGTCGAACACCGCGATCTCGCCGTCGAGGATGAGCGTGGGGGCCTTGAGCCGCGCCACGGCTTCCGCGACCTCCTCGAACTGCTTCGTCAAATCCTTCATATTGCGTGAGATGAGCTGGACACGCGACCCGTCCTTGTAGGCCATCGCGCGGTAGCCGTCATATTTCTCTTCATAGAACCAGCCCGTCTTGTGAAATGGCTGTTTGACCTCGGAAAGCAGCATCGGCGGGTAGGGCTGGGGCAGCTCCTTCATGCCGAGCGGCAGTTTGCAAGAAGCAAACCGTAGGCATTTCCCTCACGCCACGGCAAATGAAGTTGGCTCGACTTCATTTGCCGTGAGCCGACTTGATTTCAAGTGGGCCGACTTCAAACGCCGTGGGCCGCTGTCAAACGCGGCGGCACGCCTGAAGACGCGGTGGGGCGCCTCGAGACGCCGCCGGCCAACTTCAAACGCGGTGGGCCGACTTCATTTGCCGCGAGCCGACTTGAAACCCCGCCGGGCAACTCCAAACGCCGTGAGCCAGCTTCAAATGCCGTGAGCCGCTTCAAATGCCGTGAGCCGACTTGAAACGCGGCGGGCCGACTTCATTTGCGGCGAGCCGACTTCGAACGCCGTGAGGCGCCAGCAAACGCCGTGGCATGACTTTCCCGGCGGACAGGAAGGCGGAGGGCCGGGAGGGCCCTCCGCCTGATCTCACCTAGATAAGGAAGGGACGCCTTCAGCGGGAGCCGGCGAGGCGTTCGTGAAGGAAGTACCCGGCCCGCTCGCGGCAGGAGGGGCCGAGGGCTTCGAGGAAGACGGCAACGTCGTAGGGCCGCTGGCCGAGGCTGACGAGGGCGCTGGTGATGAGGGCCCACTCCGGGAAGAAGGTGGCCATCCACCCCTCCGGACGTCCCTGGCGCAGCAGGGGGAACCCGTCGCGCCACCGCTCCTGTCCGAGGACGTAGAGCGGATCACGGCCGGCGATGGGCCGGGCGAGGGCCGAACAGAGGGCAAGCGACCGGCCGGACGCGACGAACGGCGACGGATCACCCCGGTCCGGCTGGCCACCCTGGGGCCAGAGGCCGTGGACCGCCTCCCACTCCGGCCAGTCTCCGGCGGGGGAGGGGAGGACGACCCACGGGCCCTCGCCCACGGGATCATCCACCTCGGCGGGCTCGCTACGCTCGAGGTCCTGGCGGAGGAATTCGACGGAAAACGCGTTGGGCAGCGGAGTGCTACCCTGAAGGGGGTCATGCATAGGAGTACAAGCTCCTTTGTGTGATCAAGGCTCGGGGTGGGCCGGCCAGCTCACTCCGTGCCGTTAAGGCTCTCTCGGCGGTCGGCCACGCGCCGGCCGCCTCGTCCAGCTAGCTGCTGCGTCTCTTCCTTGCCTCCGCGACCACCTCCTCTCTCCCGGTAGGACGACATCGTTCCGTTTGCGACACCCGTACTCTAGCGCGGGGTCTCGGGGGACGTCAAGGGGTGTGGCGGAGATTTGTGACAGCCTTGGGGAGAGGTCGAAGCTGCGACTCCCCCTCGCCTCGGGCTTGCGGGCAGGGGACTTCGGTGCTCAACGATCTCTACTGCTACTTCGACTACATCGGTGACTGGAAGTTCAAGGACCCTTTCGCGGCTATCGCGCTCAAGCGAGACGTGAGCGATTGACCATCCGCCTCCTCGGGCCGGCCCGCGCCTCGATCCCGGAGCCCCCGATCTCTGGGTGAACGAGGCCGGAGCCGCGCCGTCTCGCCAGGGTCAGGTCATCGGCAAGCTTCCCGCGAAATCTTGGACGAGGTCCGTCTCTCCTGTCGGGGGAGTCGATCACGGTCGGGCGCGGTGGAGGGCGCGTGACCTTTCCGGATCGATCAATAGAAAAGAATAAATACTAGACGAGGACGTGTAACACCTCGCCCGCGATCTTCGCCAGTCTCTAGGCTCGTCTCCGCTCTGGAGACGATAACGACGGGGAAGCTCCCCAGGAGGTTCTCGCTATGGCCCCTTGTCGATATGATGAAGATTATTCCTGCCGGCCTCTCGTTGATCCCTATGGTCCATGGCCTCCTCCTTCGTTGGACAACGACCCTCTGCACCAACCTCCGCCTCCGGACGAATATTGCCTGCGGGGACCGCAGGTCGATCCTGGCGCGAGCTACTGGCTGCTCTGCCCTGCGCCCTGTGTGGTGCCCATCCAGCAGATCACCGAAATCACCGACAATCCGGATAACCCTTGCTATTTCCCGCCGTACCCCCCCGAGGACGTGACGAAGGCGGAGGTCGCCGAGCTCAAGGAGCTGGCCTGTCTGCGGGACGAGCCCGAGGCGCTCTTCAGCGACCGGCGAGGGCGCGAGCGGAAGGGGCTCAGCATGTTCCTCCGGTTGCGTCCGCAGCCGTTCGGAGCGGTGATCAATACGCTGCGGCGGGGCGACTCGCTTCTGATCAACGGCGGGCCGGAGCCGCGGCGCGCGGCGATCGACGTCTGCGCCCAGCCACGGCCCGACATGGGGCCGATCCCCTGCGCCACGGATTGCGTCGACGACTTCTTCCCGGCGATCCGGACCGGCCGTGAGCTGGCCCGGTACTTCGAGAGCGAAACGCCGGGATTGGCGCATCGTCTGGCCTTGAGCTACCTGCTCCGGGATGCCAACTATTCGCCGCCCTACCAGGCCTTCATCTGGGCGGCGCTGGACGTGGCGATCTACAGCGCCCTCGGGGCGGCCTGGTATTACAAGTGGATCGCCGACTCCAACTGCGAGCTTCGTGAGCCCTGCAGGCCGATGAGCCGGTACAGGCGGGAGAGGACCTCGCGCCGGCCGCGCCCCTACGAGGTGGACTACGAGGTCGACGTGCTGTTCAATCGCGCCGTCAACTGCACCAACTCCGGCGATGGGGAGCGCCGCCTGTTGCCGGACCCCTCGCCGGGCACGCCGCGCCACCCCTCCTATCCGTCCGGCCACAGCACCTACGCCGGCGCCGCGAGCGAAATCCTTTCCTATTTCTTCCCCGACTACTCGGGGGAGCTCACGAAGCTGGCCGACAACACGGGCATGGGCCGGCTGTGGGCGGGCATCCACTACCGGTCGGACCACATCGAGGGGATGAAGCTCGGCCGGTGCGTGGCTCGTCTGATCATCCGTCAGATCGAGGGCTCGTGTATCGTCCGGCCCGATCCTTGTGACAGCGCGGCGGCTTCCGTGGCCGACTGCAAGAAGGGGCCGCCTTCCAGAGAGCACCTGTGCCGGTGCGCCCAGGAGCTCTGCGAGTGCTGCGCGAGGAGGGGAGCCCGCCACGCGGCGGCCGGTCTCCAGGAGGAATCCGTCGCCCCGGGTCGGCAGACGCAGGAGGGGGAGGGCGGCGAGGAAGGGGAGGGGGGCGGTGCCGGCTCCTCCGCGGCCGTGCGCGAGCAGGCGCGGGGTCCCCAGGAGGGCGCGGGCGTCGCCGGCTCCAGCGGCGAGGCGCGGGAGCAGGCCCAGGGGCCCCAGGAGGGCGCAGGCACCGCCGGCTCCTCGGAGGGAGCGCGGGAGCAGGCCAAGGGACCCCAGGAAGGGGCTCAGTAGAAGACGAGGGGCGCGGCGGCCCCCGGCCGCCGCGCCCCATCCGGTGATACCCTCCCGGGAGGGAGGCGCGCGAGAGGATGACCACCGCGTACATCGACCATGTCCTCGTCGGTGTTCCCGACCTCGAGGCCGGAATCGGCGCCATGGAGGGCCTCATGGGCGTGCGGCCGGTGCTCGGAGGGGAGCATCCCCACTGGGGCACCCACAACGCCCTGCTCTCGCTGGGGGACGGGATCTACTTCGAGCTGATCGCGGTGCGGCCGGGCGCGGAGGCGCCGAAGTTCGAGCACCTGAGGTCGCTGTCCGCTCCCACGCCGATCGGTTGGGCGGTGCGGGTCGACGATCCCCGGGAGGTCTCGTCCCTCCTCCGGGGTGCCGGCTTGGCTCCGACCGATACCAAGCCGGGCTCACGCCAGACGCCGGCCGGTGCCGTTCTGCGATGGGAGACCTTCGATCTCGATCCGGCGCCGGCGGGGTCCCCCTTCTTCATTCATTGGCTGCCCGAGACGGCCCATCCATCCAAGACCTCTCCAAGCGGCTGCTCCCTCAGTCGCTTCGAGATCGCCTCTCCTGACGCCGCGGAGCTGGTCCGCCTGCGTGACGCGCTGGGGCTGCGGCTCGATATCCGGGAGGCGGAGACTCCCCGCATGACCTTGACCCTCCGGTGCCCCAAGGGGACGGTCACGCTGCCGGCGACCTGACCGACGAGGCACCCGGCCGGATCTCAGCATGTGAAGCAGACATCGATCCACTGAAGTACGATCTCTCCTGAAACCTTCCAGGCTCGGCGTGCGTAGGATTCTACATTGTAGAATCACGGCTCCGCCGAAGGGACCCTGACCGACCATGCCGCACGCCAGCCACCGCGCACCCGACGACCCGACGTTGCCGATCCGCCTCGCCGTCTATCTGCTGAGCGGACTGATCCCCGCCGCCGAGCGGGACGAGGTGGCCGGCGACCTGCGGGACGAGTACGCGCACCGGCTTGGCGCGCAGGGGAGGGCGGCTGCCGCCGTCTGGCTCTGGCGGCAGGTGCTGGGCTCGGTGCCGGCGCTCCTGCGGCGGAGCTGGTGGCGCGGCTGGACCGGCTTCGAGCCGGCGGCGAACCGACTGCTCCCTGGAGGAACCTGGATGGAAAGCTGGATCATGGATCTGCGGTACGCGGTGCGGCGCTTGCGCTCGCGGCCGACCTATGTGCTCCTCGCGGTGCTGACCCTCGCCCTCGGCGTGGGGGGGACCGCCGCGATCCTCAGTATCGCGCGCGGACTGCTGGTCGATCCGCTCCCCTATGAAAAGGAGGAGGAGGTCGGCGTCTTCTGGAATCCCCATGACTGGTCCGAGGCGGAGTTCCTCTACCTGCGGCCGGAGTTCCCCGGCTTCAGTCAGGTGGCCGCGTACCGGCCCGAGGACGTGACGCTGGAGCCCAGGGAGGCGCCGGCACGGGTGCTGACGGGGATCTCCGCGACGGCGGAGCTGTTCCAGGTGCTCGGGACGCGCCCCGCGCTCGGCCGTGTCTTCCAGCCGGGCGACGACCGGCAGGGGGGCGATCCGGTGGTCGTGATCAGCCATGGGTTGTGGCAGGAGATGGGGGGCGACGCCTCCGTCATCGGCCGTCGCGTCCAGCTCGACGGTATCCCGCGGACCGTGGTCGGCGTGATGCCGCGCGGCTTCTGGTTCCCCGATCCCACAGTGCGCGTCTGGCTCGCCGAGCAGCTCGAGCCGACGAACGGGAGCGGCATGTACGCGCTGGTCGGCCGCGTCGCGCCGGGGCAACGGATCGAGGGGATCACCCCCACACTCGCCCGCATCACCATGGCGCTCGGTGAGCGGTTCCAGTATCCCGAGCAGTGGGACAAGACGAAGAACGCCGCGGTCACCCCCATCCGCGAGTACCTGGTCGGCTCCCTGCGGCCGGCGCTCCTGGCGACGCTCGCCGCCATGGCGGTCATCCTCCTCATCGCCTGCGCCAACGTCGCGGCGCTGATGCTCGACCAGGTGAACCGCCGCGCCGGCGAGCTGGCGGTGCGCTCCTCGCTGGGCGCCGACCGGGGCCGGATCACGCAGCAGCTCGTGATCGAAGCGCTGGTGATCGGCCTCCTTGCCGGCGGTGCCGGCGCGCTCCTCGCTGCGGGCGGCTTCCGGGTGCTGGCCGGCGCGCTGCCGCTCGGGGCCTGGGCCGAGAGCGCGGAGCTCGACTGGACGCTGTTCGGCGCCGCCATCGGCCTCGCCCTGCTCGCGGCGCTCGGCGTCGCGCTGATTCCGGCGATGTCACTCTGGCGCGGCGACCTGCGCGACGCCCTGACGCGCGTGCGGACGGCGACGGCGGGCGGCCAGGGAGGCCGGGTCGAGAGTGGCCTCGTGGTCGCCGAGGTCGCGCTCGCGGTGCTCCTGGCCGCCGGTGCTGCGCTGATGATCCGCAGCGTCGGCAACCTG
>DASPJI010000735.1:0-9151 GCA_035628695.1 Thermoanaerobaculia bacterium
TGTCGGACACCGGAACCGGAATGGACAAGGCCACGATGGAGAAGGTGTTCGAGCCGTTCTTCACCACCAAGGAGGCCGGCAAGGGGACGGGGCTCGGCCTCGCCACGGTGCACGGCATCGTCCACCAGAGCGGCGGCGACATCCGGGTGGAGAGCGCTTTGGGAACCGGCACCCGTTTCACCATCCTCCTTCCCCGGGCCCGCGCCGAGGCGGAGCCGGAGCCGGTGCGGGCCGTCCGGCCGCGCGAGGAGGCCACCGGCTCCGAGACCATCCTGCTGGTGGAGGACGAGGACAACATCCGCGGCCCGGCGATGGAGATCCTGGAGAGCCGGGGCTATACGGTGCTCGCCGCCTCCCATGCCGCGGAGGCCCTGGCCAAGGCCGAGCTGCATCCCGGAGCGATCCACCTGCTGGTGACTGACGTCATCATGCCCGGGATGAGCGGCGGCCAGCTCGCCGAGCACCTGGCGCGCAGCCGCCCGGGCGTCAGGGTGCTCTACATGTCCGGCTACCCCGAGGACGCCATCTCCCATCACGGCGTGCTCAGCCCCGAGCAGCGCTTCCTGCAGAAGCCCTTCGCCGTCGGCCTGCTGCTGCGGACGGTGCGGGAGGTCCTGGACGCGGAGCGGGGAGCCGGGGGCACCGGCACGGGCCCTGCATGACGGGTTCTGAATGAGCGAGCCTCGTCCGGGCCATGACATTCTCGTGATCGGCGCTTCGGCCGGCGGCGTCCAGGCGCTGTGCGAATTGGTCGCCGGCCTGCCCGAGGATCTGCCTGCCGCCGTCCTCGTCGTCCTCCACGTGTCGCCGCATCCCAGCAGCGCGCTCCCCGCCATTCTGACCCGTTGCGGCCGGCTGCCGGCCCTGCATCCCGAGGACTGTACCCCCCTGCAGCCCGGGACGGTCTACGTGGCCCCCCCGGACCGCCACCTCACGGTGGAGCGGGGACAGGTCTGCATCAACCGCGGGCCGCGCGAGAACGGCCACCGGCCCGCGGTCGACGTGCTGTTCCGCACCGCCGCGCGGGCCTACGGGAACCGGGTGGTGGGGGTGGTCCTCACCGGCAACCTCGACGACGGCACCGCCGGCCTGGCCGCGATCAAGCGGCTCGGCGGCGTGGCGATCGTCCAGGACCCGGAGGAGGCCGACTACCCCGGCATGCCGGCGAGCGCCGTCGAGAACGTCGCCGTGGATCACATCGCGTCGCTGGCCGAGATCCCGCGCCTCCTGGCAGAGCTGGCACATCAGGAGGTGGAGCCGTGGGAAGAAGAGGAGGAGCCTGTGGCGGAGCATGAGCCGAGCGAGGACCGCGCCCATCTGGGCGTCGACGGCGGCAATCCGGGCGAGGGCTATGGACCGCCGTCGGGGCTCACCTGTCCCGACTGCGGCGGCGCCCTGTATGACAAGCAGGAGGAGACGGTGATCGGCTTCCGCTGCCGGGTCGGTCACGCCTACTCCCCCGAGGCCCTGGCCGCCGCCCAGTCCGAGGAGATCGACGCCGCCCTCTGGGCCGCCGTGCGCGCCCTGGAAGAGAACGCCGCCCTCGCCCACCGCCTGGCGAAGCGTATGGCCGGAGCGGGCAAGGAGTCCCTGGAGAGCCGCTACAGCAGCCGCGCCCGCGGCTCGGAGAGGTACGCCCAGACCTTGCGCAAGATCCTGATGCAGGACGAGAAGGAGCTGGCGGGCGGCGGCGGCAACGGCGACCTCGCGGGAGGCAATTCCGGATCCGCCCGGGCCATCCTCACACCGCGGCGGTCGCCGCGGGCGCGGAACCTGGAGTAGGAGACCCCCGACACCCCCTACGCGCTGACTTCGGGCCGCAGGGGGCGGTGGTGCCTCCCCCCCTCCCTTCCGCCCCGTGAAACCAACAACTTCTTGGCTGAAGCAGAAAAGGGGGCCCGAAGGCCCCCTCTGCCGGGTGCTCCTGGGTGGAGCCTCAGTTGCCCTTGCGGCCGAACAGGGTGCGCAGGCCGGCCTCGTCGGTGGGCAGCGGGGTCCGCTTGGCGGTGCCGCCGAGGTAGGCGGGGTTCATCACCGCCTCGGGGTCGTAGACCTTGCCGTTGGGCTGCAGCCGGAACGGCTGGTTGGTGTTCGGGCCGCCGAAGTGGTCGAGGCCCAGCGCGTGGCCGTTCTCGTGCACCGCGATCGACTCGATGTCCATCAGGTTGAAGTTCAGGTAGGCGGCGCCGTTGGTCACGAACTGGAAGCCTTCGTTGTAGAACTGCTCGACATAGACGGTGTCACGATAATTGTCACCATCCTGGTCGGGCACCGAGAAGGTCCAGGTGATGCCGATGATGTTGGCGCTGCCCAGGCAGTTGGCGAAGTAGGACGCCGGCAGCCAGCCGCCGACCACGATGTCCGCCTCGGGCTCGATGAACACGCCACCCGTCGGGCTGAACCCGATCAGGTTGGGCGAGGTGACGTCGTAGATGTCGACGCAGTTGCCCGCCGCGTCGAGCACGACGGCGTCGAGGATGTCGAAGTTGCCGCCGTCGTCGGCGATGCGGCTGACGTTAACCGTGGTGTTGTTGACGTTGTTCCAGCTCTCGAAGGAGCTCACCAGCGCCCCCTCGGTGTCCGCCGCCGGGACGTCGGCCGTGAAGCCGGAGGCGTCCAGCACGTAGGTGAGCTGCTCATAGGGCCAGCGGGTGCCGATGCGCAGCACGCGGGCGCTGCTCGTGCCCTGGCCGACGGTGAAGAAGGAGGCCTCGGAGAGGCGGACGTCGCTGCCGCCGGCCTCGAGCTTGGCGTTGACCCGCTCCATCATCTGGACGGCCTTGGCCGGGGCGGGGACGTGCTCGATGATCAGCTCCTGGGCGGAGGCGGCCATCGGCGCGACGGCGGCAAGGAGGGCGATTCCGATTCCTGAACACATTTTGCGCATTAACAGTTCTCCTTACAGAGGTGTACAGTCAAGAATTACAGCCTACCGAATTGCCGGGGGGCATACGCCCGACATTTTAGCTCAAGAGCCTTGAGCTGCAACAGGGGGAGGCGGGCCGGCATTCCCTGCCCGGGCCGGCTGCTACAATGCGGCGCGGCCGGAGTGGCGAAATGGCAGACGCAGGAGACTTAAAATCTCTCGCCGCAAGGCGTGCGGGTTCGAGTCCCGCCTCCGGCACCAGCGCCGACCGTAGAAAAGGAGTGTGCTTGAAGAGCGCAGGGATCCTCATCGCGTGCCTCGTCCTCGCCGCCGGCGTGCCGGCCTCGGCCTGGGATCAGCTCGACCAGGAGGAGGAGGTCCTCGCGTCGGCGGAGGAGCTCAAGGGCCTGAGCATCGAGGAGCTGATGGAGATCGACGTGACGTCGGTCACGCGGCGCAGCGCCAGCCTGTCCAGCGCGGCGGCGGCGATCTCGGTCATCACCCGGGAGGACATCCGGCGCTCCGGCGTGACCAGCCTGCCTGAGGCCCTGCGTCTGGTGGCGACCCTGCACGTGGCGCGCTTCGACGGCCGCACCTGGGGGATCAGCGCCCGCGGCTTCAACATCACCACGGCCAACAAGATGCTGGTGCTGATCGACGGCCGCAGCGTCTACACGCCGCTCTTCTCGGGCGTCTTCTGGGACGTCCAGGACACGCTGCTCGAGGACGTGGACCGCATTGAGGTGATCCGCGGCCCCGGGGCCACCCTCTGGGGGGCGAACGCGGTCAACGGCGTGATCAACATCATCACCCGCCCGGCCGGTGACACCCAGGGGGGGCTCGTGACCGCCGGCGCCGGCAACGAGGAGCGGGCCTTCGGCGCGGTGCGCTACGGCGGCGCCCTGGGGAAGCGGGGCCACTACCGGGCCTATGCCAAGCACTTCGACCGCGACTCCCTCGCCTTCGCCGATGGCCGTGACGCCGAGGACCCGATGAAGATGGGGCAGGGCGGCTTCCGCGCCGACTGGCAGGGGGCGGGGGAGGCCGACTGGTTCACCGTGCAGGGGGACGTCTACCGCGGCCGGGTCGGCGAGCCGACCCGCGCCGACACCGACGTCGACGGCGGCAACCTCCTGGGGCGCTGGAGCCGCAAGACCTCGGAATCCTCCGGCATGGAGCTGCAGGTGTACTGGGACAACACCTACCGCCGGGTGCCCACCGTCTTCGAGGAGCATCTCGACACCTGGGATGTGGACTTCCAGCACCAGTTGCGGGCGGCGGAGCGCCACAACGTGATCTGGGGCCTGGGCTACCGTTACAGCCGCGACCGCGTGAGCGACAGCCCCGCCCTCGCCATCCCGCCGCCCCGGCGCACCCTGGAGCTGGCGAGCGCCTTCCTGCAGGACGAGATCTCGCTGGCCGGCGACCGCCTGCGCGTCACCGTCGGCTCCAAGGTGGAGCACAACCAGTCCACCGGGTTCGAGATCCAGCCGAGCGTGCGCTTCGCCTGGACCCCGGCGGACGACCGCACCCTCTGGGGGGCGGTGTCGCGGGCCGTGCGCACCCCCACCCGCTTCGACGAAGACCTGGTCTTCTTCACCACCGGGGGCGTGCCGTTCATCCGCGGCAGCCGCGACTTCGAGTCCGAGGAGCTGCTGGCCTGGGAGCTGGGCTACCGCTGGCTGCCGTTGCGTGACCTGTCGCTGGACCTGTCGGCCTTCTATCACGTCTATGACGAGCTGCGCTCGCAGGAGCCGACGCCCGGCACCGTTCTTCCCATCGTACTGGCCAACAAGCTGAACGCCGAGACCTGGGGCCTCGAGGGGCGGGCGAACTGGCAGGCGAGCCAGCGCTGGCGCGTGTATTTCGGCTGGGCCCTGTTCGAGAACGACCTGTCTTTCGACCCCGACAGCCGCGATGCCAGCGGCGGCGAGGCGGAGGGGAACGACCCCGACTATCGATTCACCCTGCGCTCGCAGCTCGACCTGCCCGGCCGCTTCGAGCTGGACGGCTGGCTGCGCACCGTCGGCGAGCTCCCCTCGCCGGAGGTGCCGGACTACACGGAGCTCGACCTTCGCCTGGGCTGGCGCGCCACCGACGTCCTGGAGCTGTCGCTCGTCGGACAGAACCTGCTGCACGACCAGCACCCGGAGTTCGGACCGCCGGGCCCCGCCCGCCGCGAGGTGGAGCGGAGTGTCTACGGGAAGGTGTTGTGGCGCTTCTGAGGCGAACCGTCCTCCTGGCGCTCCTCGCGCTCGTGCCTCTGGTCCCCGCCGCCCTGCTGGGGCAGCGCGCCGCGTCGCCCGAGTACCAGGTCAAGGCGGCGTTCCTCTACAACTTCACCAAGTTCGTGGAGTGGCTCGATGCCCGCCCGGGGGAGCGCTCGCCGCTCCGCCTCTGCGTCCTCGGCAACGACCCGTTCGGCGAGACCCTCGACGGCATCGTTTTCGGCGAGATGGTGGGTAGCCGGCCGCTGCTGCCCGAGCGCGTCGACGCCGGCGAGCCGCTGAACAGCCTGCGCTCCTGCCAGGTGCTGTTCGTCAGCCGGTCGGAGCGGGCGCGGGTACGGGAGGTCCTGGAGTCCCTCGCCGAGACCCCGGTGCTGACGGTCAGCGACCTCCAGGGCTTCCTCGACGCCGGCGGGCACATCCAGTTCGTCATGCAGGGGAACAAGGTGCGCTTCGCCATCGACCAGGCCGCGGCCGAGCGGTCGCGGCTGAGGATCAGCTCGAAGCTGCTGCGCCTCGCCCTGTCGCCGAGTGAGGTCCGCTGACGGGATGGGGTTCCTGCGCGACCGCCCGATCCGCCAGAAGCTGGTGCTGATCATCATGCTGGTCACCGGCGAGGCGCTGCTCCTGGCGAGCGCCGGCATGATCGTCTCGGACGTGCTGCGCTCGCGCAACGATCTGGCCCGCGACCTGGAGATCATCGCGGCGATCATCGCCGACAACAGCACCGCCGCCCTGCAGTTCGACCAGGCCCCGGACGTGGCGGCGACCCTGGAGGCGCTCGAGGCGCAACGCTCGATCGTCACCGCGGCGGTCTATGACGAGAAGCGCGCCCTGTTCGCCGAGTACCGGCGGCCGGGGACGTCGCGCCCGATCCCCCGCCAGCCGGACAGGGGGGCCAGGAGAGCCCGCTTCGGCGACGATTCCCTGGCGCTGTTCCGTCCCATCATGCTGGACGGGGAGGAGATCGGCACCGTCTATCTGGAGAGCGACCTGTCGGAGATCGAGGAGAGCGTGCGGGCGCAGAGCCTGACGGTGCTCTCCGTGCTCGTGATCTCGGGCCTCCTCGCCCTGGCCCTCTCCTCGGGGTTGCAGCGGCTGATCTCGCGGCCGATCCTGGCGCTGGCGGAGACGGCGCGGGCGGTCTCGGAGCGGCGCGACTACTCGATCCGCGCCCGCAAGACCAGCTCCGACGAGCTCGGCCAACTGGTGGAGGCCTTCAACGATATGCTCTCCCAGATCCAGCGGCGGGATTCGGATCTGCAGAGCGCCAAGGAGGAGCTGGAGCACCGGGTGGAGGAGCGGACGCTGGAGCTGCGGCAGGAGCTGCTGGAGCGCCACCGGGCCGAGCGCGAGCTGGCGCAGACCAACGTCGAGCTGGAGCAGAGCAACAAGGAGCTGGACGACTTCGCCTACATCGCCTCGCACGACCTCAAGGAGCCGTTGCGCGGCATCCACAACTACTCGGTCTTCCTGATGGAGGACTACGCCGACAAGCTGGACGCCGACGGCCGCGCCAAGCTCGAGACGCTGACCCGCCTGACCCGCCGGATGGAGGCGCTCATCGACTCGCTGCTGCACTTCTCGCGCGTCGGCCGGGTGGACCTGGCGGTCGATCAGGTGGACCTGAACGACATCGTGGCCGAGGTGGTGGACTCGATCGGCATCAACCTGAAGGAGTCGGACATCCAGGTCCGCGTCCCCCGGCCCTTGCCGACGGTGCGCGCCGACCGGGCCCGGGTGGGGGAGATCTTCTACAACCTGATGACCAACGCGATGAAGTACAACGACAAGCCGGAGAAGTGGATCGAGGTGGGCTGCAAGGAGGGGACCCGTCCCCCGGTCTTCTACGTGCGGGACAACGGCATCGGCATCCCGCAGAAGCACATCGACTCCGTCTTCCGGATCTTCAAGCGCCTGCACGCCCGCGAGAAGTTCGGCGGCGGCACCGGCGCGGGCCTGACGATCGCCAAGAAGATCGTCGAGCGGCACAATGGCCGGATCTGGGTCGAGTCGGCCCAGGGCCAGGGGACGACCTTCTATTTCACGCTGGACCAAGGAGCCTGAGTGACCACACCGAACCAGCCCATCCTCCTGGTGGAGGACAGCCCCGAAGACTTCGAGGCCACCGAGCGCGCGCTGCGCAAGGCCGGCCTCAAGAACCCGATCTATCGCTGCTCTGACGGTGAGGAGGCGCTCGATTTCCTGCACCGGCGGGGGAGCTACGGCGAGGGCGCCGACGCGCCGCGCCCCGGCATCGTCCTGCTGGACCTGAACCTCCCCGGCACCGACGGGCGCGAGGTGCTGGCCGAGATCAAGGGCGACCCGGCCCTCAAGCAGATCCCGGTCGTGGTCCTCACCACCTCCAACGACCAGCGGGACATCGACGCCTGCTACAAGTCGGGGGCGAACAGCTACATCCAGAAGCCGGTGGACATGGACGGCTTCATCAAGGCGATCGAGCGCCTTCACGGCTACTGGCTGGAGGTCGTGATCCTGCCCAAGGGGGAATGACGCATGGCCGAGCCGCTCCTCATCCTCATCGTCGACGACAGCCTGGAGGACCGCGAGGTCTACCGGCGTCTCCTGTTGCAGGACCGCGACCACGAGTACCGGTTCCAGGAGGCGGAGTCGGGTGAGGAGGGGCTGGAAGCGGCGGCCATGGAGGCGCCGGACTGCATCCTCCTCGATTACCGGCTGCCGGACGTGGACGGCCTGGAGTTCCTCGAACGGGTGGGAGGGGAGGCGGTGCCGGTGATCGTGCTCACCGGCCAGGGGAGCGAGGCGGTGGCGGTCGAGGCGATGAAGAACGGCGCCCAGGATTACCTGCTCAAGGGCTCGGTGACGCGCGAGGGGTTGCAGCGCGCCATCCACAACGCCGTCGAGAAGGTGGCCCTGCGCCGTGAGGTGGAGGCGCGCACCGCCGAGCTGGCGCGGGCCAACCACGACCTGACGCGGGAGATCCAGGAGCGCCGGCGCGCCGAGGAGGCGCTGCAGGTGATGAACGACGAGCTGGAGGTGCTGGTCCAGCAGCGGACGGCGGAGCTCTCCCGCGCCCACTCCCGGGAGAAGGAGGCGCGGCGCCAGGCGGAGGAGGCCAACCGGCTCAAGGACGAGTTCCTGGCCACCCTCTCCCACGAGCTGCGGACGCCGCTCAACGCCATCCTGGGCTGGGCGCAGATGCTGCGCTCCGGCAAGCTCGACGCCGCGACCACCGGCCGCGCCGTCGAGACCATCGAGCGCAACGCCAAGGCGCAGGCGCAGCTCATCGCCGACATCCTCGACGTGTCGCGCATCATCACCGGCAAGCTCCGCCTGGAGCTGGGGCCGGTGAACCTGCCGCGGGTGATCGAGACGGTGCTGGACAGCGTGCGCCCGGCGGCCGAAGCGAAGGAGATTCGCCTGTCGGTGGTCCTCGATCCGCTGGCGACGCCGGTCCTGGGCGACTCGGACCGCCTGCAGCAGGTGATCTGGAACCTGCTGTCGAACGCCATCAAGTTCACGCCGAAGGGGGGGCTGGTGGGGGTGGTGCTGCGGCAGGTGGACGACTCGGGCCTGGAGATCGAGGTGAGGGACAGCGGCATCGGCATCCGGCCGGACTTCCTGGCCTACGTCTTCGACCGCTTCCGGCAGGCGGAGAGCTCGATCACCCGCTCGCACGGCGGGCTGGGCCTGGGGCTGTCCATCGTCCGTCACCTGGTGGAGCTGCACGGCGGTACCGTGCACGTCGACAGCGAGGGGGAGGGGAAGGGGGCGGCCTTCACGGTGCGCCTGCCGGTGCGCGCTCAGGGGGCGGGAGCGGGGGAGGCACTGGCCGGCCGCCGCTCGATGGACGACGAGGCGGCCGGCGTGGCGTCCGCCGGGCCGCCGCCGCTCGCCGGCGTGCACGTGCTGGTGATGGACGACGAGGAGGACACCCGGGAGCTGGTGGCCATGGCGCTGTCGCACGGCGGCGCCACGGTGACCGCGGCCGCCTCGGTGCCCGAGGCGCTCGAGGCGCTGGACCGTTCGGTGCCGGACGTGCTGGTGTCCGACATCGGAGTCCCCGGCGAGGACG
>DASPJI010000736.1:0-10172 GCA_035628695.1 Thermoanaerobaculia bacterium
ATCACGCCCCGGGACTGATAGGGGGTGGAGAGGGCATAGCCGACCTCGGCGAGGCCGTGCTCCCAGTTGCTGACCACCAGGGTGATCCAGCCGGCGGGGTCCCCCTCGACCTCGACGATCCACTGGAACTTCTCGCCGCGGCCGCGGTAGAGGTCGGCCATGCGCTGGCTGGCGACGTCGGCCCGCAGCTGGGAGGTGGGCAGCTCGTTGAGCGGCTGGAAGCGCCGCACGCTGGGCTCGGAGCGCCAACGCCGGAGGAGCTCGGCGTCCCGGGGAGCCGCGGGACGCAGGCTCACCGGGAGGAGGCGTTCCACTGAAACCATGGAGCCATTTTAGCCCCTGGACCCGAGATCCAGAAGATTGCACTTCCGGAAATAGAAGATTGCACTTCCAGGCGTTAAAGGCCCGGCGCCTCGGGCAGCTCGGGGGCCGGGCGGAGCCGAGGGCCGGAGAGGCGCGGCCAGAGGGCGAGAAGGGTGATGTAGCCGTACCCCTGCACGAAGAGGTAGAGGAAGGGGATGGACATCCACATCCCGACCCAGAAGGCGTAGACGGTGCAGCCGGCGAGGTAGACGGCGAGCAGCACCTCCACCGCCAGCGAGGCGCTGGCGCCGGCCCGGTAGCGCTTGCCCCGCCAGTCCTCCCCCGCCCGCTCGATCCGGTACTTGGGCGTGCGGTGGAACGTGCCGCCGCGCCGTACCAGCCCGGAGAGCACGGCGCGGGCGTTGTTGACCGACAGGCCGATGCCCATCCCCATCACCGCCGGCAGGTAGCGGAGCTGCTGCCGCCAGCGCATGCCGGCGGCGTCCTGGCTCACCAGGTAGAAGGCGAGCACCGAAGCGGTCGCCGCCAGGAACAGCGGCAGGTCCACCAGCAGCAGCATGTGGGCCGCGGTCCCCCGGCGCATCACCATCGCCGGGAAGATGAGGAGGGCCAGGAGGACCATCAGCGCGTAGCAAGCGTTGTTGGTCAGGTGGACGAAGGCCTCCAGCTTGACCCGGAACGGCAGGGGGGAGCGCAAGATCCGCCCCAGCAGCTTGCGGCCGGTCTGGATGGAGCCCTTGGTCCACCGGTACTGCTGGCTCTTGAAGCCGTTGACGTCGACCGGCAGCTCGGAGGGCACGGCGAGCTCGGGCAGGTAGAGGAACTTCCAGCCGGCGAGCTGCGCGCGGTAGGAGAGGTCGAGGTCCTCGGTCAGGGTGTCGTGCTGCCAGCCGCCGCCGTCGAGGATCGCCTGGCGCCGCCAGATGCCGGCGGTGCCGTTGAAGTTGAAGAAGCAGCCGCTGCGGTTCCGGGCGGTGTGCTCGATGAGGAAATGGCCGTCGAGCAGGATCGCCTCGATGCGGGTGAGGAGCGAATAGTTGCGGTTGATGTGGGACCAGCTCCCCTGGACCAGACCGAGCCCCGGGTCGGCGAAGTACGGCACCGCCTGCTTGAGGAAGCCGGGCTGGGGGACGAAGTCGGCGTCGAAGACGGCGAGCAGCTCGCCCCGCGCCCGCGCCAGGCCGGCGGCGAGGGCGCCGGCCTTGAAGCCGCGGCGGTCGCCGCGGTGGATGTGGTGGATATCGACGCCGCGGCGCCGCTGCTCCTCGACGGCGCGGGCGGCGATGTCGCGGGTCTCGTCGGTCGAGTCGTCGAGGACCTGGATCTCCAGCCGGTCGCGCGGGTAATCGAGGCGGGCGACGGCCTCGATGAGGCGCGCCGCCACGTACATCTCGTTGTAGAGTGGGAGCTGCACCGTGACAACGGGCCATTCCGCCGGGTCGGCGGGCCGGGGAGGCCCGGCCTTCCGGGTCTTCAGATAGAGCGCCACCAGCACGAGGCGATGGACGCCGTAGAAGGCGAGGATCGCCAGGACGGAGTAATACAGTGCCAGCAGAACCGGCCCGCCGGGGATGGTCACGGCCGGACCTCCGCTCATTTCGGGTTCTCCTGCCGCTGCTGGCGGCCCACCTCGGCCTGCTGCTGGTCTTCGACCTCGCGCGTCATCTGGTCCTGTCCCTGTCTCTCCTGGCGGCGGCCTTCCTGTGGCTGCCGGTGGCGGCGCGGCGGCTCGCGGCGGTGCCGCGGCCCGGCGGGCTGATCCTGCTGGGGGCCCTGCTGCTGCGGCTGCTCCTCCTGCCGCTCCCGCCCGTGTTGTCGGACGACGTGCTGCGCTACCTCTGGGATGGCAAGGTGGCCGCCGCCGGGCTGAACCCCTACGCCCTGGAGCCAGGGGCTCCGGAGCTGTCCGCCTTGCGGGACGAGGTCACGTGGCGCGTCCCCCACCCGGAGATCGCCACCGTCTATCCGCCGCTCGCGCTCGCGGCATTCAGTATAGCGAGTCGCTTTCCCTTTCCGGTCCTGATCTGGAAGCTGCTGGCGACCGCCGCCGACCTGGGGGCCTGCGCCCTGCTGCTGCATCTCGCCCGCCGCCGCGGCACGCCCGAGGGGAGGGTCGCCTGGTACGCCTGGAACCCGTTGCCCGTCCTGGAGGTGGCGGGGATGGGCCACGTCGACGCCCTCGGGGTGGCGGCGGTGGTGGGGGTGGTGCTGGCGCTCACCCCGCGCTCCCGGGAAGAGGAGCCGGAGGCCGGGACGCGCCTCCCCTGGGGCCCCGGCGCCTGGGCCGCGGCGGCGGTCCTCGCCAAGCTGGTGCCGGTCCTGGCCTTCCCCCTCTGGGCGCGGCGGAGCGGCCGCCCCTTCCGCTTCCTTCTGGTGGCGCTGGCCCTTACCGCCGTGGCGCTCCTGCCAGTGGCGGTGGGGACCGGCGGGGTCCCCCCCGGCCTGGTCAAGTACGGCGTCTCCTGGGAGTTCAACGGCCCCCTCTACGAGCCGCTCTGGCGCCTGCTGGACGAGGCCGGCCTGGCCCCCTGGATCGCTGGCCGGCTGGAGGCCAACGAGGCGAAGACCCAGGACTGGTACAAGTGGGACCCCGTCTATCCTTATCTCTACCCGCAGCTCCTGGCGAAGCTGCTCCTCGGCGTCGGGGTCCTGGTGACGGTGGCGCTGTCCCTGCGCGAGCGCGACCTCGCCGCCGGCACCGGGCGCCTCTTTGGCCGGCTGATGCTGTGCGCGGCCACCGTCTACCCCTGGTATCTCCTCTGGGTCCTCCCCTGGGCCGCCCTGGAAGGCTGGACCGCCTGGCGGCTGCTCTCCGGGCTGATCCTCCTCTCCTACCTGGCCGGGCTGGGGGGCCTGCCGATCTGGCCCTGGGGGTGGCTGCTGATCTGGGGGCCGTTCGCGGTGGTGGGGGCGGTTACCGCTTCGACCTCTTCCCGTACCGGCCGATATCATCGTGCTTCACGACATCGATGAAGAAGATCGTGCCGCCCTCGACCCGGAAAACGATCCGGTCTCCGCTGTTGATACGGGCTTCCAGGTAGTGCTTCTCGGGATGGATCGGCTTGATTCGGAGCCCGGGTGAATCAACCTGCTTGATGAGAGCGATCGCCGCTTCGTCACAGGCGGTCTGGCGGTCGGGGCTGAGCGCCTGATAGCTCGCCTTCCACTCCTCGGACCAGACGGCCGTCAGGAAGATCTGTCGGCGGGGCATCTTCGGTTCAGCGAGCCGCCGTGCTCTTCTTCAGGGAATCGAGAAACGCCTGGGCCTGCTCCGGCGTCTCGGTACGGGTCGACCGGCCCTCGGCGACGTCCGCCTCGGCCCGGTTGAGCCGTGCCTGCATCTCGGGGTGGTGGAACCAGAGTTGGTCCCGAGGTATCAAAGCGGCGGGGACCAGCTCGAACGTCCCTCTGTCCGTGCGCTCGAGGAGAACCAGATCACCGGCCTTCAAGCCCAGGGCTGAGCGGACCTCCTCCGGTAGAGTCGCTCGCCCTTTGCTATCCACGGTGAGAAATGACACTGTGTCACCCAAGCGAGCTACCTCCAGAGTGGGATTGTACCACTTTCCCATTTGCGGATGGCTGCTGATCTGGGGGCCGTTCGCGGTGGCAACGGCTTGGCGGCGAGCTCCGGGTTTGTCGCCCCGGAGAGCTCGCCGCCACGGCAAAGCTCAGTGAAATCTACCGTTCGATGCCGCCGCCGAAGTTCGGCTCGCAGTACGCCCGGCAGAGACACCCGCCGCCGGCCGAAAAGCACCTGCGGATGGAGGTGCAGCTCGCGTTGCAGCAGATGTCGGAGCAGTATCCAGCCGCGCTCACATCTCTCACCGATGGCCCCACGGTGAAACCTCCGACCAGCATTCCAAGCGCCAGAGTCAACTTCAGGATCTTCTTGGGCATGATGACCTCCTGAGAAAGCTTGAACCGCCCAATGCGGCAAGGCGCCGCAGTCTATAGACGAAAGCTGAGGTGGTCAAACCCCTCGATCCCGTAGAATCTGCCCCCGTGCGCCCGCTCTATCTATAAGGTAGGCCGTTCCCCATGACCTACCGTCTGACCGTCTCCTACCGCGGCGCGGCCTACGCCGGCTGGCAGCGCCAGGACAATGCCCGGACCGTGCAGGAGGTCCTGGAGGAGGCGCTGTCGGCTCTTCTCGGGCGGACCGTCCGCGTCGTCGGGGCGAGCCGGACGGACGCGGGGGTGCATGCGCGCGGGCAGGTGGCCCATCTGGAGCTCGACGCGCCGTTTCCCGAGCGCGGGCTCATCCATGGCACCAACCACCACCTGCCGGAGGATGTCCGGGTGCTGGCCGCCGCGCGGGTGCCCGACGGCTTCCACGCCAGGAAGCACGCCCTCGGCAAGACGTACAGCTACCGGCTGAGCCGCGCCGCCGTCCTCTCCCCCCTGGACAGCCTGTTCGTGGCCCAGGTGCCGGACCGGCTCGACCTCGCGGCGATGCGCGAGGCGGCCGCCCACCTCCCCGGCCGGCACGACTTCTCCGCCTTCGCCCTCGCCGGCGGCGCCCACGGCCAGCCGTTCCGCACCATCCTCGCCGCCCGCTGGGAGGAGATGGGCGACGAGCTGCGCTTCCGGATCCTCGGCGAGGGCTTCCTGCGCGGCATGGTTCGTGCTTTGGTGGGGACGCTGATCGAGGTGGGGTTGGGACGACGGACCCCCGGCGACTTCGCCGGGCTCCTCGACGGCCGTCCGCGCGCCGCGGCCGGCCCGACCGCCCCCGCGCACGCCCTGGTGCTGGAGCGGGTTTTCTATCCGCCAGAATGGCAGACGCCAGGCGATCCTCCTGACGTTATGGTACTTTAAGGGCTCCAGAGCGATGGCCGACCTCTCCAAACTCGCCGACCCGGGCTCGCCCGAAGAGCTGCTCGTCCGCCGGATCGACATGGCGCGGCTGCCTCGCCATGTCGCCATCATCATGGACGGCAACGGCCGCTGGGCCAAGGCCAAGAGCCTCCCCCGCGTCGAAGGCCACCGCGCCGGCGTGGCGGCGGTGCGCGACACCGTCGAGACCGCGGCGCGCCTGGAGCTCGAGGGGCTCACCCTCTACGCCTTCTCGGTCGAGAACTGGAAGCGCCCGCGCTTCGAGATCTGGACCCTGATGAACCTCCTCAAGGAGTACGTCCGCAAGGAGCGCGAGGCGCTGGTCGACAACGACATCCGCTTCAACGTCCTCGGCCGCTGGGAGGAGCTCGACCCGTCCGTCGTGCGCGAGCTGCGCACCACCCTGGAGGCGACCCGCCACTGCCAGGGGATGCAGTTCAACATCGCGCTCAACTACTCGGGCCGCTGCGAGATCGTCGACGCCTGCCGCCGCATCGTGGCCGACTGGGCCGCGGGCAAGCACGCCGACATCGACGAGGAGACGATCGGCCGCTACCTCTACACCTCGGGCCAGGCCGACCCGGACCTGCTGATCCGCACCTCCGGCGAGATGCGGATCTCCAACTTCCTCCTCTGGCAGATCGCCTACACCGAGATCTGGGTGACCCGCACCCTCTGGCCCGACTTCCGGCGCCGCCACCTCTATGAGGCCATCCTCGATTTCCAGGGGAGGGAGCGCCGGTACGGCGGCGTCGACCAGACGGGCGAGGCGGAGCAGCCGGACCTCGTCGCCTCGGCCCACCGCCAGGCCTGATCCGCACGACCCCGCGATGCAGCGCCTCCTCACCGCGGCCGTTGCCACCCCCCTGGTCTTGGCGGCCGTCTTCCTGCTGCCCGGCCTCTGGTTCTTCCTTTTCGTCGCCCTCGCCATCGAGCTGGCGGTCTACGAATACATCACCATCGTCCGCCATCGCGCGCCCAACGCGCCGCTCCGGCTGCTGCTGGTGCTGGTGCCGCTCGCCTCCCTCGGCATCTGGTGGTGGCTGTCCGGCGAGGCGTCGCCGGTGCAGCCGGGCCTGCCGCTGCTGGTGGGGGCGGTGCTGATGTCGGTCGGCGTCGGCACGCTCGTCCTCTTCGGCAAGACGCCGCTCGAGGAGACGCTCACGACGCTCGGCATCTTCGGCTTCGGCATCCCCTACTTCGCGGTGGCCGTCGCCAGCACGGTGGGGATCCAGCAGACCGCCGACCCGGGCGGCGTGCCGAACCACGGCCCCTGGCTGATCGTCCTGCTCTTCGCCATCGTCTGGCTGGGGGACACCGCCGCCTACTACATCGGCTCGCGCTGGGGGCGCCACAAGATGGCGCCGGTGATCAGCCCCAAGAAGAGCTGGGAGGGGGCGGCGGCGGGGTTCGTCACCGGCCTGCTGGCGGCCGTGGCCTGGAGCTACCTGCGGCTGGGACGGCTGGAGCCACGCCTCCTGGTGGTCGCCGCGGTGACCGCGGCGGCGGCCCAGATCGGCGACCTGGTGGAGTCGATGATCAAGCGCGGCGCCGGGGTCAAGGACTCCGGGAGCATCCTGCCCGGCCACGGCGGCTTCCTCGACCGGCTCGACGCCCTGCTCTTCGCCGCCCCCGTCCTCCTCCTCGCCCTCTGGGTCCTTGGCCTCCATGGCATGACCCGGTGACCCCGCTGACTCCCTGACGGGGCCGGGAATGCCGGGACGGCGACGGCCGTTCGGTATAATCGGCCTCTTCTTTAACGAACCACGGCAGCCAAACGAATGAATCTCCTGACCAACGCACTCGCCTTCATCTTCGCCCTCGGCATCATCATTTTCGTCCACGAGGGGGGCCATCTGATGATGGCCAAGGCCTTCAAGGTGAGGGTGATGACCTTCTCCCTCGGCTTCGGCAAGCGCCTCTGGGGATTCACCCGCAACGGCACCGACTACCGGGTGTCGGCGATCCCCTTCGGCGGCTACGTGCGGATGGGGGGCGAGAACCCGGAGGAGTCCACCGGCGACCCCAACGAGTTCCTGAGCAAGCCGCGTTGGCAGCGGATCCTGGTCTACCTGGCGGGCCCGGCGATGAACTTCATCCTCGCCATCGGCCTGTTCGCCATCCTCTTCATGGTGGGCATCGAGGTCCCCAACCTCCCCGACACGCCGCCCCTGATCGGCGGCGTGCAGGAGGGCTCGTCCGCCGCGCAGGCGGGCCTGCGGCGCGGCGACCTCATCGTCAGCATCAAGGGGGAGGAGGTCGACAGCTGGCAGGACGCGCTGACCGAGCTGCTGACCTCGGCCGGCCGGCCGGTCCCCCTCGGCATCAAGCGCGGCGAGCAGACCTTCACCGCGGTCGTCACCCCGACCAAGGACCCGCGCTCCGAGCTGGGCGACCTGGCGGGCCTCTACCCCAGCTTCCGGCCGCAGATCACCCACGTGGCGCCCGGCGGCCCGGCGGAGAAGGCGGGGCTCAAGCCCGGCGACGAGATCCGCTCGATCGACGGCAACCCCGTGGCCGACAGCCGTGACTTCGTGAGCTACATCGAGAAGCGCCCGGGCCAGCCCATCCGCCTGCAGATCATGCGCGACGGCCGGCCGCTGGAGATCCCGGTGACGCCGCAGCTCAACGGCACCGTGGGCCGCGTCGGCATCCAGCTCGGGATCTTCCAGCGCTACGCGCCGCTGCGCGCGGTGCAGGAGGGGGCGCGCTACAGCCTGGAGCTGGTGCGCCAGACCTTCCAGATCATCGGCAAGATCTTCAACCGCGAGGTCTCGGCCAAGGGGGCGCTCGCCGGCCCGATCGAGATCGCGGCGCAGAGCGGCGCCGCGGCGCGGGAGGGGTTCAAGACCCTGGTCCACCTGATGGGCTTCCTCTCGATCGGCATCGCGATCATGAACCTGATGCCGATCCCCATCCTCGACGGCGGCCAGACGCTGATCCTGATGGTCGAGGGGGTGATCCGGCGCGACCTGTCGCTGCGCCTCAAGGAGGCGATCAGCCACGTCGGCTTCATCCTGATCCTGCTGCTGACGGTGATGGTCCTCTGGTTCGACCTGCTCAAGCACATGCCCGAGGGGTTGATCCCCGGCTCGTAGGCTGCCCGTGGGAGGGGTGAGCTATCATCCCTCCCATGCCCCGTCCGAGCTCATCGGTCTCGATCGGCGACGAAGCCCCGAACTTCGACCTCAGCTCCACCGAGAACGCCGTCCTGATGCTCAAGGACGAGCTCGCCCGCACGTCCGTCCTCCTCTACTTCTTCGCCAGCGCCGAGAGCGACCGGGTACGCCGAGACCTGGAGGCCCTGGAGCGGCGGCGCGAGGCGCTGAAGGGGTTACGCGGCCGCATCCTCGGCGTCTCCCCCCTGACGGTGGACGCCCTCCGGAAGGTGCAGGCCGATTCCAGGCTGCGCTTCCCCCTGCTCTGCGACGACCGCAACTTCTCCGCCTCCTATGGAGTGGGCCCCATCGAAGAGGGCCGGCCGGCCGATCCGGCGCTGGTCCTGGTGAGCCGCAAGCAGAAGATCCTCTTCGTCGCCAACCCCGTGGCCGCCGTGGAAGAGGCCCTGCCCCAGGTCGAGAAGCTCCTCAAGGATCTCCCGTCCCCGACGAGGGATTACCCGAAGTCGGTCATCAACCGCTGGATCGACCGCTGGGTGAACTGAGGGGTATAGGGGGACGTTCCCCTCACTGAGGTGAATCGATGAGCAACGTAGAGATGCTCGAGGCGCAGATCCAGAAGCTTTCCCCGACAGAGCTCGCCGAGTTTCGCGACTGGTTCGCGGCTTACGACGCCGAGGCCTGGGACCGACAGTTCGAAAAGGACGTCGAGGCCGGGAAGCTGGATGCATTGGCCGAGCAAGCTCTCCGGCAGCGTGCCGCCGGGCTGTGCACGGACCTTTGAGACATCAGGCCTCGCCGTCCCCCGCGAAAAGACCGCCATACCCGAGGGGATGAGCCCCTACCCAGGGAGGTGAAGGCTATCCCTCCGGCGATGAAGGCCGTACCCGGTCGATGAGGTCCGTACCCGGGGAGATGGAGTGCATACCCCGGGTAGGAAGGCCGTGCCGGTGGGGATGGTGGCCGTACCCCGGGTATGGAGCCCGTACCCGCGGGGATGCCGGTCGTTACCAGACCAGAGCCGTCACCAGAGCTTCCGGAGCCGTTCCCTTCAGCCATAAGCCGCTCCCGTTCAGCCAGAAACCTGGGTGTCCTGACTCAATGTGGGTGGTGGAGGAGGTCTCCCCCCTTTCGGGGGGAGGGGACGAAGCGTTCTCTAGCAGGACCGGGTGGGACAGGTGTAAGTGCCCCAGCATTCATACCATCGGGTCCTACCCAGGCAGTCGTCGAAGTTGGTGATCACCCCCACGCCCACGGCGGGCTCTTCTAGCGTCGCTCCAGCGAGCGCACCAAGCTGGGCGGGCTCGAGTCGGCGAAGCGTCTCCTTCGCCAGCACCAGCTTCTTCGCAGTTTTCTTCATAGTCACTCCGTAGTTAGGGTACGCGCCACCGGGCGCGAGGGCATTGTACCGGGTCCGCGCCTCCAGCCAGGCGAGACACCCCAAGAGGCGAGCCGCTCAACGCCGTGGCCTGCTCCCGGAACGGCAGAGCAGGCCACGGATCGGTAGCTAGGACTACAGGGACTGCTCAGCAGCGGCGGTCCGCTCGTCGAGGATCGCCCCGCTCCTCTCCAGGGTGACCGCGCCCCCCGCCTCGAGGAAGTAGGCCAGGGAATCCGGCGACTGGAGAAAAGCCCCCTCCTTGAGCCCAGGGGGGGAGGCACCACCGCCGCGGATCAGCTGCGCTTGGAGAAGGCCTTCTTCCTCCGTCGCCGCTTCAGCGCCGGTGCTCCGGCCAGACTCCGCAAGGTATTCAGGTCGCGACGGTGGCCTTTCATGTCGTCGCCGGGCTCGGTCTCCAGGACCATGGGGATGGCGGCGAGGCGCGGCTCGGTCACCAGCCAGGCGAAGAGGTCGACGCCGATCTCCCCGTCGCCGATGTGGGCGTGACGGTC
>DASPJI010000737.1:0-8464 GCA_035628695.1 Thermoanaerobaculia bacterium
GCCAGACGCTCCAGTCGAGAGCAAGGAGCAGGGTCTCGCGCCGCGGCGACTCGCACTGGGCGAATGCGTCGAGAAAGGCGTTGGCCGCGCAGTGATCCACCAACCCCAGGCCGCCGGTCAGCGCGAAGGCGGAGGAGAACAGGACGAAGAAGTCCAGCCCCAAGCCGCTCAGCAGCTCGTCGAGCACGCGCATCCCACCCACCTTGGTGGCCAGCACGGCCGCCGACGCGGCCCGATCGCGGAACTGGATCAGGCCGCTTCCCGCGGGCTCCTCGGCATGGATGACGCCGTGCAGCGGACCGAAGCGCTGGCGCGCACGCTCCACGACTCCGGCCATAGCGCCGCGGTTCGCCACGTCGATCCCGGGAGCGGCCAGGACCTCGGCCCCTGCCGCTTCGAGCTCCACCAGCACCCCCTCCGCCGGCAGCGGCGCGCGCCCGGCCAGCACCAGACGGGCACGCACGCGCCGGGCGAGGTCGCGAGCCACGGCTAACCCGATCCCCTCCAGTCCACCGGTGATCAGGTAGACGCCCCGCTCCCGCAGCTTCGCCGGCAGTGCCCCGGCCGGCGGCGACTCCAATCGCACCGGCTCCAGGGTCATCGCCCAACGCGCCTGGTCGCGGTAGGCCACGGCGAAATCGGCGGGCCCGCTCCCCATCTCGGCGAGAACCCGCTCCGCGAGCCGGGTCTCCTGCCAGCTCCGCGGCGGCGGCGGCGTCACGTCGATACTGCGGCAGGCAAGGTTCGGGTACTCCTTCGGGATCACCCGGCAGGGCCCCAGCGCCGTCGCCTTGACGGGGAAGAGGGCCGTCTCCCCCGCCACCGCCTGCATGCCGCTGGAGATCACGCCCACGAGCATCGGATGGCCGAGGCCGCGGTCCCCAATGGCCTGGGCGAAAGCCAACAGGCTGTAGAAACCCCTCTCCAGCCACTCGCCTTCTCCCTCCACCTCCCCCCGACCGTCCGGTGATGCCCCCTCGCCCGCGGCGAAGCAGCCCAGATGTAGGACCCTGCCGGGTCTCCCCCCCTCCTTTGCGATGGCCGCGAGCAGAGCCGCCCAGTCCGCCCGCTCGGCGAATTGGATGGCCCAGGCCCGCTCTCCGAGACGGCCGAAACGGGGCCCGGGCTCGGCGATGAAGACCTCGCGGCCGCTCTGTCGGAGCTTGCCAGCCAGCGCCGATGCCAGACCCGAGTGCTCCCCCGCCACCAGCCAATCTCCTTCGTCCTCCGCGGGCTGCGCGGCGAGCGGATCAGGGAGCGGAGTGCGCTTCCAGGTGGGCATGGAGAACCAGCCCGCCGGATCGGCGAGGTCGTCCCGCGGCGGCTCCGGCAATCCGAGGTCCGGGGGATCGGCGCCGTTGCTGCCATCGATCCAGTAGCGATGGCGCTCGAAGGGATAAGTGGGGAGCAGCATGCGGCGTGCCCGGTGGCCGGACGGCCACTCCACCTCGACGCCGGCGGCCCAGAGGCGCCCGAGGGCCGTGGCCAGGGCCTCGTCCTCCTGCAGGCCGGCCTCCGCTCGCCCCAGCGAGGAGACCACCTGGGTCTCGGGTCGGCATGCCGGATGCCGCCGGACCAGCCGCCCCAGGGCATCGCCGGGCCCGACCTCGAGGAGGACCCGGTCGGGATCGGCCAGGATCTCGCCGATTCCGTCGGCGAAGCGCACCGGCCGGCGCAGGTGCCGGCCCCAGTAGGCGGGATCCACCGCCTCCTCCGGCAGGACCGGCCGGCCAGTCAGGTTGGAGATCCACGGGATCTCCGGCAAAGACAGTCGCATCCTCGCAACCCGCTCCACTAGGACCGCAACGGCGGGCTCCACCAGAGCCGAATGGAAGGCCCGCGTCACCGGCAGACGCCGGCCGGCGAGCCCCCGGGCCGCCAGCCGCTCCTCGCAGCGCTCCACCGCCGCGGCAGGGCCGGATACCACACAGCCGGCGGGTTCGTTGACCGCGGCAAGAGAGAGCTCCGCATCGCCGTCCAGGAGAGCCAGGGTCTCCTCCTCCGCCAGCGGCACGGCCAGCATCGCCCCCGGCGGCGTCTCCTGGATCAGCTGTCCCCGCTCGGCCACCAGGTCCAGCGCTTCCTCGAAGGCGAAGGTGCCGGCGACGCACGCCGCCACATACTCGCCCAGGCTGTGTCCGAGCATGATCTGTGGCCGTCCCAGCCGCTCTATCCAGAGACGCGCCAAGGCGTGCTCCAGGGTGAAGAGGACGGGCTGGGCCAACGCCGTCTCGGAAAGCTGCCGGGCCGCCTCTTCGTCATACCTCTCGGCAAAGAGCAGCCGCCGCAGGTCGAAGCGGGACGCCAGCACCTCGGTGCTGCGGTCGATCTCGCGCCGGAAGAGCGGCTCGGCGGCGTAGAGCGAACGCCCGGCTCCGGGGAGCCGCGTCCCCTGGCCGGGAAAGAGGAAGACGACGGGCCGGTGGCCGCCGGGCGCGGCGCCGGTGGCGCTCCGCTCGGCGGGGAGCCGCCGCAGGGCTTCGACGGCGTCCTCCACGCTGCGGGCCACCACGGCGCGCCGGTGGGCGAGCTCCCGCCGCCCCACCTGGAGCGTGTGAGCGACGCCGGCCAGGTCCGCGCCGCGCCCAGACTCCAGAAAGGTTGCGAGCTTTTCGGTGGCGCTCTCCAGGGCGGCAGGGGTGCGCGCCGACAGCACCAGCAGATGGCTGGACCGGCGATCTGCCGGCGCCTCCGGCACGGGCGGCGCCTCTTCGAGGACGACGTGGGCGTTGGTGCCGCCGATGCTGAACGAGCTCACGCCGGCGCGGCGGATGCCCCCCGGCGGGTCCCAGTCCCGCAGCCGCGTCTCGACATAGAACGGACTGCGGCCGAAGTCGATCTCCGGGTTGAGCCGCTCGAAGTGAAGGGTGGGAGGGATCTGGCGATGCCGCAGCATCTGGACCGCTTTGATGAAGCCGGCCAGGCCGGCGGCGACGTTGAGGTGCCCGACATTGGTCTTCACCGCCCCCAGCGCGCAGGTCCCCGGCCCGCCGGCGGGGCCGAAGGCGCGCACCAGGGCAGCGGCCTCGACGGGGTCGCCCAGCACCGTCCCCGTACCATGGGCCTCGACATACGAGATCTCCCGCGGCGCGAGGCGGGCCATGGCGAGCGCCTGAGTGATCACCTCGGCCTGACCGGCGACGCTGGGGGCCGTATAGCCGACCTTGCGGGAGCCGTCGTTGTTCACGGCCGAGCCCTTGATCACCGCTAGCACCGTATCGCCGTCCGCCAGTGCCTCCTCCAGACGCTTGAGCACCACCAGCCCCACGCCGCTGCCGAAGACCGTGCCCGCCGCCCGTGCGTCGAAGGCACGGCAGTGGCCGTCGGGCGACGCGACTCCCCCCTCCTGGTGGAGATAGCCCGGTCGCTGCGGGAGATCGATGGAGACCCCGCCGGCGAGGGCCAGATCGCACTCGAAGCCGAGCAGGCTCTGGACTGCGAGATGGACCGCCACCAGTGACGTGGAGCAGCCGGTCTGGATGGTGACCGCGGGGCCGCGCAGGTTCAGCCGGTAGGCGACCTGCGGCGCCAGGTGGTCCTTCTCGTTGCCGATCTCGAGCTGGAAACCGCCCACTGCGGCCGCGACTTCGCGGTGGGCCAGGAGGTTGAGGAGGTAGGCGGCGGCGCTCGCGCCGGCCCAGATGCCGATCAGGCCGGGATGGCGGTCGGAATCGTAGCCGGCGCTCTCCAGCGCCTCCCAGGCGCACTGCAGCAGCAGCCGGTGCTGCGGGTCCATCACCTCGGCCTCGCGCGGCGTCAGGCCGAAGAGCGCCGGATCGAAAAGGTCGACTCCGTCGAGCAGGGCGCCGGCGCGCACGAAGTCGGGCCTGGCCAGGAGCACCGGCGGCACCCCGGCCGCCGCGGCCTCGGCTTCGGAGAAGGCGACGATCGACTCGCGGCCGTTCCGCAGGTTGTCCCAGAACGCGTCGGCGTCCGGCGCGCCGGGGAAACGGCAGGCCATTCCGATGACGGCCACCTCGGCGCCGTGGCGTTGCGGCTGGATGTCGGTCATTGCTTTCTACCTCGTTGATCTTGCCCGGCGCCTCTCCGCCAGAGCCGCGTGCCGGGCCTCCGCCCGGGCGGCCACCCGCTCAGCGGGTGCCGCGGGCATCTCGTCGCCGGCGCCCAGATGGGAGGCCAGGCCACCGATGGTCGGGTGTTCGAACAGCGCCACCATCGGCAGATCCCGCTCCAGGGAGCTCCGCAGTTTGCTGTGGATCCTCAACAGGGTCAGGGAGTGCCCCCCGAGGTCGAAGAGGTTGTCGTCGATGCCCACCGCGTCGAGCCCCAGCACCTCCTGCCAGATCGCGGCGATGGCGCGCTCCAGCTCGTTGCGCGGCGCGACGCGGCCGGCCTGCCAAGCGTCGGCGAGGTCCGGCACCTCGGGGAGGGCGGCGCGGTCCAGCTTGCCATTGGCGGTCCGCGGCAGTTCCGCGAGCCGCACGAAACCGGCCGGGAGCATGTAATCGGGCAGCCGCCGGCGGAGGAAAGACCGCAGCTCGGCGTCCGTGGGCAGGCCGGCACCGGCCGGTACCGCGAACGCCACCAGCCGCCAGTCCCCCGCCCGGCTCTCGCGCACCGCCGCCGCAGCCTCCCGCACCTCGGGATGGCGGGCGAGCTCCAGCTCCACCTCGCGCAGCTCGACGCGGAAGCCGCGGAGCTTGACCTGGCCGTCCTGACGCCCCAGGAACTCGATCCGGCCGTCCGGAAGCCAGCGGGCCTGGTCCCCTGTGCGGTAGAGGCGTCCTCCCCGCTCGCCGCCGAACGGGTCGGGGACGAACCGCGCGGCAGTGGCGCCGGGCTGGCCCAGGTAGCCGCGCGCCAGGCCGGTGCCGGCGATGCACAACTCGCCGGGGGCACCGGCCGGCACCGGTAAAAGCCACGGGTCCAGGAGATGGATGCGGGAGCCGGCGAGCGGCCGTCCCAGGGGGACGGTGGCAGCGCCGGCTGGGTGCGAGACGTCCACCCGGCCGCACAGGACGCCCACGGTGGCCTCCGTAGGGCCGTAGTGATTGAACACCTGGAGGTCGGGGGCGAGGGCACGCACCCGTGCGACGAGGCCCGGGTCCAGCGCCTCGCCGCCCAGGACCAGGCGGGCGCGCGGCAGGATCGCCGCCGCACCGGGGGAAGCGAGGAGCGCCGAGAGGTGGGAAGGGACGATCTTGAGGATGTCCACCGGCCGGCTCAGCCCGTGCTCCTCCCAGGCCTCCGGGTTCGCGGCGCGATCTTCCGGCAGGACGTGCAGGCAGCCGCCGGTCAGCAGCGAAGGGAACAACGTGGTGTGGCCCAGGTCCGCCGCGAAGGTCGAGGCCATGGCCCAATGCGCCCCGGCCGGCGGCGCCAGCCGCTCCAGGATGCCGCGCACGTAGCTCACGAGTTGCCGGTTCTCCACCACCACCCCCTTGGGGACGCCGGTCGAGCCCGAGGTGAAGAGGACGTAAGCGGCAGCGCCCTCGCCCGGATCGTGCACCGGGGCCAACTCCTGCCGCTGCGTCTCCCAGTCCGTGTCGAGCTCCAAGACCGCCAGTCCCTGAGGGAGAGGTACGGACCGCGCTAGCCGCCGGTGGGTGATCACCAGCGATATCCCCGCCTCCTCCAGGAGCAGGCCGGTCCTCTCCGGGGGGAAGGCGGGGTCCAGGGGTACGTAGGCTCCACCCGCCGCGAGTACTCCCAGCATGGCGGCCAGCAGGTCCGGGGAGCGTTGCATGGAAATACCGACCCGCGTTTCCGGCCCCACTCCGGCCCGGCGCAGCCAGCGGGCGACACGGCCCGCCCGGGCGGCGAGCCCGGCATAGCTCAGGATCTGCTCTTCGCAGACCGCGGCGATGGCGTCAGGAGCTCTCTCCGCCTGAGCCCGGAACAGCCCGAAGACGGTACCCCGCGGCTCCTGCGGCCGGAGCGCGCTTCCCGCGCCGCTCCACTCGACCAGGATCTGATGCTTCTCGGCCGGATTGAGGAGGAGCCGGAGCCCTCGCCGTTCCTCGGGAGCCAGAGCCATGGCGGCAAGGGTCCGCCGGTAGGTTCGGCTCAGAGCCTCGGCTTGCCAGGGCGCGATCTGCCGGCAGTCGTAGCGCAGCTCGAGCCAGAGCGTCTCCCCCACCGGGTCCTGGGTAAAGGTGACGCTCAGCGGCATATGGGTCTCTTCCCAGCGCCTGGAGCCTTCCGCGAGCGCTACCCGGCTCGACTCCAGGAGGTCGCGCAGGACGTAGAAGTGGATGAAGTTGAACAGCACGTCGAACAGCGGCTTGCCGCCCTGGTTCTGTTGCATGCGGGCCAGAGGGTAGCGGCGGAACGGCAACATCTCGCGCTCAGCGGCGAAGGTGGCCTGCACCAAGTCTCTCCACGTCCCGTCCACGTCCGGAGTGCGGAACGGGACGACGCTGAAGAAGAGGCCCAGGGCGCGATCACCGTCTGGCCCCTCGGGCCGGCCGTTCACCAGCACCCCGGTGAGCAGGCCTGGCCCACCGCCGATCCGGCTCAGGACCTCCAGGTGGGCACTGAGCAGCACGGTCTTGAGCGGCACCGCCGCGGCGCGGGCGAGGCGCCGCAATCCCTCCTGGACCGGCGCCGCCAGGGCACCGACCACCGTGCGGATCGCAGGCCCCGATGGGCTCTCCCCGCCGCTCCAGCGCGGCAGTATCGAGGGCCGCGCTCCCGTGAGCACCCGCGTCCAGTAGGCGCGGCAGTCCGGTGCCTCGGCCGCAGCCCGCTCCAGGCTGACGAAGTCGCGCATGCCGAGGCGCGGCGGCGGCTCGTCCGGCAGCGACCGGCCGTCGAGCAGGGCGAAGTAGCCGGCGAAGACCTCGGCCAGGAAGGCGTGCAGGCTCCAACCATCGAAGATGGGGTGGAACTCGGTGTAGGTGAGCTGGAAGCTCTCGTCATCGCGCCGGTGGAGGTAGAGACGCACCAGGGGCGGTCGCGCCGGGTCGAAGCGGCGGCGCTTCTCGGCCTCCATGAGGTCGTCCAGGGCCCGCTCCTGCCCGGCCGACGAGAGGAGGCTCAGGTCCACCACCCCCACTCGGATCGTGGCCTCGGAATGGACGAGTTGCAGGGGCTCGTCATAGGAGGTCAGGTCGAAGGATGTCCGCAGGATAGGGTGGCGGTCCACGACACGCTGCGCCGCCCGCAGGAACGCCTCCGGATCGAGCTGGCAACGCAACCGGTGGCTGTAGACGTTGTGGTAGACGATGGCGCCCGGCGAGTAGCGCATGTGATAGAGCATTCCCGCCTGGACCGTGCTCAGCGGGAAGGCGTCGTCCAGCCCGCCCGGCAGACGCCGGCGGTCCTCCGGAGTCAACAAGGAGAAAGGCGCCGTCTCCGGCGAGACGTGACCGGCAGAGCTTGCCCCCGCGCCAGCCTTCGTCTCCCGTGCCAGCCCGGCGATGGTCGGATAGGTGAAGAGCTGGGGCAGCTCGAAACGCAGCCCCTGCTCCGCGGCGAGGGAGTGGGCCCGCAGGCTCAGGATCGAGTCCCCGCCCAGGGCGAAGAAGCTGTCGTGCACGCCGACCCGCTCAAGCCCCAGCACCTCTCTCCAGACCCTGGCCAGCCCCTCCTCCACCTCGTTGCGCGGGGCGACATAGGCGATCCCCAGGTTCGGACGCTCGGGACCAGGGGCCGGGAGAGCCTCGCGATCGAGCTTGCCGTTGACGGTGAGCGGCAGCCTGTCAAGGAGGACGAAGGCGGCCGGCACCATGTGCTCCGGGAGCCGCGCGGCGGCGAAGTCGCGCAGCTCACCAGCCGTCGGCCTGTCCGCTCTGGACGCCGGGACACAGTAGGCGATCAGCCGCCGGCTCCCGCCTTCTGGCCGTGCCACGACCACCGCCGCAGCCAGGGATGGGTAGCGGACCAAGGCCGCCTCGATCTCCCCCGGCTCGATGCGGTAACCCCGCACCTTCACCTGGAAGTCGATCCGCCCGAGGTACTCGAGGTCGCCGCCCGGGCGATGGCGCGCCAGGTCGCCACTGCGGTACATCCGCGCCCCCGGAACGCCGCTCCATGGATCGGGCACGAAGCGCTCGGCGGTCAGGGCCGGATGGCCTAGATAGCCGCGCGCCACCCCCTCCCCCGCCACGCAGATCTCGCCCGGCACTCCCGCGGGAACCAGGCTACCGTAAGGGTCCACCAGGTACAGCCGCAGATCGGAGAGCGGATGTCCGAGGCGGCTGCCGTCCACCGCCAGATCCGCCCGGGTCACGGGCCGCCACGTGGCGTGCACCGTGATCTCGGTGATGCCGTAAAGATTGATGAGCCGCGGCTCGCGGTCGCCTCGGCGCTCGATCCAGGGAGTGAGAGCCTGGAAATCCAGGGCCTCGCCGCCGAAGATCACCCAGCGCAACACCAGGGGGACGGTGGGCGTCATGGCAGCGTCCGCCTGGACGAGGGTATAGAAAGCGGAGGGAGTCTGGCTGAAAACCGTCACCTGCTCGCGGCCGAGCAGCTCCAGCAGCGCGTCGGGCGAGCGGAC
>DASPJI010000738.1:0-8746 GCA_035628695.1 Thermoanaerobaculia bacterium
GCCAAGCCGAGCCGCGCCTCTGGAACATCGCCCATCTGAATCTCGCCACGGACTATTGCTTTCTCGGCAGGTATGAAGAGGCGAGCCGATTGATGAACGAAGTGCGGCCCCTGGTGACCGCGCAGGGAGATGCCCTCGATCTGATTCGCATCCTGGGGCTGGAGGGACGCATCGCCGCCGGCCTCGGTCAGTACCGTGAGGCCCGGCGGTTTTTCCAGCAAGCCCGCCGGGAATTCACCGCCCGCAAGATGTGGTACGACGTGGCTCTGGCGCTGCTGGAGGAGGCGATCGTGCTTCTCGACGAGGGCCGGACGGCCGACGTGAAGGAGATCGCTACGGACCTCCAGGTGGTGTTCGACGCCAACGGCGTCCACCGGGAGGCCCTGGCCGCCCTGCGGCTCTTCGCTGAGGCGGCGAAGCGTGAAGCGGCCACGGCCGAGATGGGACGGAGGGTGCTGCGCTACCTCTTCCGGGCGCGGCACGATGAGGAGCTGAAGCTAACGGAGGCGTGAGAGGGCGGACGGGACCGAGACAACGGAACGCCATGAATCACCAAAGAGTGAGAGCGGCCCCACATCCACCCTAAGCCCTTTGGTCCGCGTCAGGCAGGGATGCGCTTCTTCGGGGGAACGTGGGACCGGGCCCGGTCCTGGCGCCATATGGCCTTTCTCATGGGGCATTGGCAGCTCGGCGGAGCGGGGATGTGAGTGGTCGAGCGCAAGGAGACCGGCGCCTTCGTGGGAGTGCGGTCAGTTCGCCCCGCCGCTTCTTCAGCCGGCCCGGCCAAGCGGTCATTGCGCGCCACTTCGCCGTCAATCGGCGCCGCGGAGTGGACAGTTCGCCCCGTGGAGTGGTCGGTTGGCCCGGCTTCGCCGCCGGTGCGCCACGCGGGGCCAGCGCGCCATTGACTCTCTGTGGCGGGCGCGGCCGGCAGGGCGGGTGAACAGTTGAGGTGAAGGACGCTCTCCGACAACGCGCCCGGGCGCTTACTCCTGCGTAGGAACTTTCCGCGCAGCCGAGCCAGAGGCGCGAACGGCGGGCTTCGCGGCGGGCCTCTTCCGGTCAGCAGGTTTCGAGGTCTGCTTCGAGCTGTCGCCTTCCGCATCCATCGGAATGCCGTCCATCGCGGCATTCTCAACAGGAGCCCATTCGGCCTCCTCGAGGGCTTCCCAGGGCAACCGCCAACGACCTTTGGTCCCATTCCACGCTGCCAGGTAGAGCGCATCCTTGCCTGCCGCAATAGTGAAGCGCCCCTCCGTCGAGAGCTTCACGGAAACTCTTTCCAGAGCCAGCCGGACAGGGTCGTACCGATCGAGGGCGAGGCCACCGCTTTCCGTCGGAACCAGAAGGTACAACCGTCCGTCGGGCCCTTCGGCGAGATCCAGGATCGCGGTTGCAGCCGTCCAGGTCTGATAGGAGCCCTTCTGCTTCAGGGCTCCCGAGCCATGACTCCATTGCGAGGGCCCCTTTTCACCTTCATGCTGGACCTTGCCATCACCGACCGTGATCTCGAGCCGGGAACGGCCGGTCGGGCTGAGCCTCTGGAGACGATACGCGTACTGATGCGCCATCCAGAGGTGGCCCAGCCGGCCGGGGGCCACCAACACCGAGCTCTCGGCGATGGCATCGTTCCATTTTTCTCCGGAGGCCAGCAACTCGGCGACGGACACGCCTTCGAGGTCGCGGAGTACGCTCCAGCGGTCACTCCCCAATTCGAGAAGCCATGGCGGTGTAGCGATCTTGTCAGGATCGATTCTCTTTCCTAAGGGCATGGGGGCCACGGCCACCAGAGGATCGTCCCGATGGAAGCCTACGGATTCAGGTTTCCAGGTTAGCGGTGGGACGGGCTTCTCTTTTCCGTCTGCGAAGAGCCAGATGGAAAATGGGCTCTGCAACAGCCATTTCTCTCCGTCAGGGCTCATGGCAGCATTGAGGATCTCTCCGATGGGCTTCGCTCCAGGCTTCAGACGGATTGGCTCTCCCAGAGTGCCTTCTTTCGTCACCGGGTAGACCTGAAGGGTGTCGGCCCGCAGGAAGTAGACATGTCCAGCTCGATCGGCTTCAACGAACTGTGGGCCGTCCCAATGGGAGAGCTCGCCGCTGGCGAACGGTTCAGGCTGAAGGCCGGCGGTGGCAGGGTCCGCCCAGGAGAGACAAGCAAGCAAGAAGACGAGCAGAGCTGAGCGGCCCATGAGACACCTCACTGAGGACATTTCCTGATATAGCCAGTGGGCTTACCGTCGGAAGAGTAGAAGAAGCAATACGTACAACCAGCAATGTCGCTGCATTCATAGGCTGCTTCCGCCGGCAGCGAGCTCCAAATGAGGCCGGCCAAGGTTAAAGTAACCAGAAGCAACCTTCTGACAGCAGATGAGATGCGCATACGCCCTCCCATTCAAGTATATAGGATCGGGTTCTTGTAACAGAATCCAACTCCACTTGCAAGCCTTGCCCCAAACAGCGGCGGAGCACCTCGTCTACGGGATCGACCGGGAAAGCTACACGGCCTTGCAGGCTCCGGTGGTGTCCGCTGGCTGCGAGACCCCGTAGGTCCCAGCCCCATTTCGAAACCCGCTCCCCCCTTCCAGCTTCGCATCCCGGACCGCAGCTTACACATCTTCCCTTTCCTATCTAGATGCAGCTTGCCATATTATACTACACTTCCACCTCGACTTCCGCATCCGACCGGATTCGGATCAGGTGTCTCTCCACTCGGTGATCTCTGCCTGGGTAGGACAACCCGGCATGCCGTCAGCCATGGAACATCCAGCCAGCAGAGGCGGAGGGAACGGCCCTCCGCCTCCCGGCTGACCTCCTGTCGGACGGAGGAATCCTCAGGGGCGCGGCCTTGGACACGGCGGCGCCCCGTCACAATTCAGTTGTCAATGAACCGGGAGCCGCCGCTCCAGGCCCGGTGAGGGCCCGAAACGAGGCGCTCCTTCTTCAGCCCGGCTCGCCGGGAAGGCGTTCCGGGCCGTTTCCTCAGTGCTACGGCGCCGTCCCTCACTACTACGGCGCCGCTCCTCAATCCTTCGCCGCGACTCCTCAACACTACGGAGTCAGTCTGGAGCGTTGAGGGCCGACTCCTCAGTACTACGGGGGCGTCCCTCAATGCTTCGCCGCCGCTCCTCAGTGCTACGGAGCCACTTCGGAGTGTTCCGAGCCGGCTCCTCACTACCGAGGGATGACTCCAGAGTACTTCGGGACGGCTCCTCAAGGCTCCGCCGCCGCGCCTCAATGCTTCGGAGTCACTCCGGAGTGCTCCAGGCCGGCTCCTCAGTGCTACGGGGCCGTCCCTCAGTGCTTCGCTGCCGCTCCTCAGTGCTACGGAATCCCTTGGGAGTGCTCCGGAACGGCGGCGAAGCGTTGAGGGACGACGGCAGCCATGGCCGCGGCGAGGCAGAATCTACAAAGAGGATCACCTGAATGTCAAGGAAGTCGTCATACCAGCATTTTGTGCTAGTCTACCCGCCATGCAGGTGAGCCCCTGGCTCTGACCAAGCCGAAGTGCTCTCGCTCTTTGACAATTGATGTGCACGGCTCGATCGTGGCGCCCGGGAGGGTGGGGCTGCGATCGGACGTGCTTTTCAGGAGGTCAGCCTGGGAGAGCCCTACTCCCTGTCCGTTGTGGGTGTGGCTCCGGAGCCCTGAGTCGAACCGCGGGAGATACGACTCGTGGCTCCGGAGGGCTGGAATCCCCTCCCGAGATTCAACTCGTCCCCCGGTGGTTTCGACTCCTGACCGGCATCGGCCGAAGCAAAAGAGGCGGGCGCCGAATCGAACCTGGCGGAGTTCGATTCGGCTACCTCTCGATACGAATCAGAGGGGTGGGAGCGCCGAGTCGCGGTACGATGCGAACGACCCGATGCTCCGGCTTCCCGATATCCCCCCTCAGCCCCTGCTGCTCCGCCTCGTCCTCCTGGGCGCGAGCAACCTCCAGTCCTCGTTCCCCCGCGTCGTCCACCAGGCGCGCCGCGTCGCCGGAGGACCCGTGGAGGTCGTGGGCGCCTTCGGGCATGGCCGCTCCTACGGCGCCTGGAGCCGCTTCCTGTTCGTGCGCCAGTTGCCGGGGATCCTCCAGTGCGGGCTCTGGGAGGAGTTGGAGCGCCGGCCGCCGCTGCCCACGGTGGCCCTGGTGACCGACGTGGGCAACGACCTGGCCTATGGTGAACGGCCCGAGACCATCGCGGAGTGGGTGGAGACCTGCCTGGACCGGCTGGCGCGCCTCGGCGCCGAGACCGTCCTCACCCTGCTGCCTATAGAAAGTCTCGCATTCCTCTCTCCTCTGCGTTACTATCTGGCACGTACGATCCTTTTTCCTGGCCGGGGGGTTCCAAGAAGCGCGCTCCTGGAGCGTGCCAACGAGTTGAACAGCCGTCTCCAGCGCCTCGGCCTGGAACGCGGCGTCCGGCTCGTGGAGCCCGAGGTGTCCTGGTATGGGATCGACCCCGTGCACATCCGGCGGGGCGAGCGGGACCGGGCGTGGGGGCACATCGTCTCCCACTGGGGCCTCGAATCCCTTGCCGGCCGGACGGTTCGGAGCATGGGGGAGGAGCATCTCCCGCTTCAGGGGCGGCGCGCTCTCTGGGGGGTCCGTGCCGCGGAGCTTCGCCTGTTCGGGAGGACGATTCATACCCCGCAGCCCGCAGGGCGGTTCGAAGAAGGTACGACCATTGCGCTGTATTAGAAGACACCCCTTCCGCTCCGCAGGCGCCCTCCTCGCCCTCTCCCTCCTCCTGACGCTTGGGATCAGCGCCGAGGCCCGCTTCCTCCTGCAAGCCGGCTGGACCGAAGCGCGCATCCTGCTCGGACGGCAGCCGATCCACGAGCTCATCGCCGATCCCGCGACGTCGCCGGAGCGGCAGGCGCAGCTCGAGCTGGTCCTGGCGGCCCGCTCCTTCGCCGCCCGTCAACTGGGCCTGCGGGCCGGTAACACCTACACCACCTTCTCCGACGTCGGCGAGGGGCCGCTGCTCCACGTGCTGTCGGCGAGCCGGCAGGACCGGCTGGAGGCCTACCGGTGGACCTATCCGGTGGTGGGCTCCATCCCGTACAAGGGGTTCTTCGACGAGCAGGCGGCGCTGGCGGAGAAGCGCCGTCTCGAGCGCGCGGGGTACGACACCTACCTGCGGCAGGCCTCGGCCTTCTCCACCCTGGGCTGGTTCAGCGATCCCCTGCTCTCCACCGCCCTCGGCGACCCGGCGGACCTGGCCTCGACGGTGATCCACGAGATCTCCCACAACACCCTATGGGTGCCGAGCGCCGCCCGCTTCAACGAGAGCTACGCCAACTTCGTCGGCCTGCGCGGCGCCGAGGCCTTCTTCCTCAGCCGCGGCGACCGGCAGGCGGCCGACCGCTGCGCCGCCCTCTGGCGCGACGAGAAGCGCCTGGGCGCCTTCTATACCGAGCTCGCCGAGCGCCTGGAGTCGCTGTACGCCGAGGACCTGCCGGCGCGGGAGCGGGAGCGCCGCCGGGCCGACCTCTTCGCCCGTGCCCGCGCCGTCATGATGGGGCCGCTGGACCGCAGCCTCGAGGTCTACTCCGGCAAGGCGATGAGCCGCCGCGGCCTCAACAACGCCGTGGTGGTGGCCCAGCGCATCTACCGCACGGGGCTCGAGGACTTCGACCAGATCCATGCCGCCTCGGGGGAGGACCTGCGGTCGAGCGTGTCGGAGATCCGCCGCACCGTCCACCTCGCCCGGCTGTCCCGGGTGGACGACCCGTTCCGCGCCCTGGCCGCGAAGGTCCAACTGGTCAGCCGGTCGGGCAAGGGGGGCGGACGCCTCCCCGCCGGCGGCGCCGTCCCGGCCCGCAAGGGCTGACCGGCCCCTCCTCAGCCGCCCGGGGTCCCCCCGTCGAGGCCGCCCAGCTCGGCGAGCCGGGCGGCGACCTCCTCGTCCGACAGCATCTCGAGCTGGTCGAGCAGCCGGTCGAGGTCGACCGCCGTCGGCTCGGGAGGCGGGAGCTGCTCCTCGACCGCCTGGGCGAGGGCCGCGATGGTCGGCGCGTGGAAGATCTGCCGCAGCGACAGGTCGACGCCGAACGCGTGCTGCACCCGGGAGAAGAGGCGGGTGGCCAGCAGCGAGTGGCCGCCCAGGTCGAAGAAGCTGTCCTCGACACCGATCTCCTCCACCCCGAGCAGCTCCTTCCAGATCGCGGCCAGGGTCTCCTCCACCGGCGTCCGCGGGAGGACGAGAGTCCGCGCCTGGTGCTCGGCCGAGAGCTCCAGCGCCGCCAGGGCGCGGCGGTCCACCTTGCCGCTGGGCGTCAGCGGCAGCGCCTCCAGCACCAGGAACCTCGCCGGGACCATGTACTCGGGCAGGCGCTCCCGCGCGAACGACCGCAGCTCGTCGGGCGCCAGGTCCGCCTCGCCGGCCGGTACGACGCAGGCGACGAGGTGACGGTCGCCGCGTTCGCGGACGGCCACCGCCACCTCCCGCACCGCCGGATGGGCCAGGAGGACCGATTCGATCTCGCCCGGCTCGATGCGGTAGCCGCGGATCTTGACCTGCTGGTCGACGCGCCCCAGGAACTCCAGGTTGCCGTCCGGCCGCCACCGCGCGCGGTCCCCCGTCCGGTAGAGCCGCGCGCCGGCGGCTCCATGCCGCGCGGAGGGGATGAACCGCTCCGCCGTCAGGTCGGGACGGCCGCGGTAGCCCCGGGCCACCCCTTCGCCGCCCAGCAGCAGCTCTCCGGCAACTCCAACTGGTACCGGCGCCAGCTCCGCGTCCACGACATAGGCCTCGCCGTTGCCGATCGGCCGGCCGATGGGCGGCTGGCGCCGTCCCTCACCCGTCTCGTCGCCGGCGTCGCAGACCCATTCCGTCATGTCGATGGAGATCTCCGTCGGGCCGTACTGGTTGCGCAGCAGGACCCCCTCCGGCAGGCGGGCGCGGAACCGGTCCCGCACCTCGGACGACAGGGCGTCGCCGCCCGAGAAGACGAAGCGCAGGCTGTGGCAGCTTTCGAGCCCTTCCTCCTCCAGGAAGACCTGGAGCATCGCCGGCACGAAGTGCAGCAGCGTGATCCCCTGCTCCAGTACCGTCCTGGCCAGATACCGGCCCTCCCGCTGGCCACCCGGCCGTGCCAGCACCAGACGGGCACCGGCGAGCAGCGGCCCGAAGCACTCCCAGACCGAGAAGTCGAAGCTGAACGGCGCCTTCTGCAGCACCCGGTCCGCGGCGGTCACCGGATAGGCGCGCTCCGCCCACAGCAGACGGTTCACCACGCCCCGGTGGCGCACCATCACCCCCTTGGGGCGTCCCGTCGAGCCCGAGGTGTAGATGATGTACAGCAGGCTGTCAGGCACCGCGCCGCCCAGCGGCCGCTCCTCCGGAGCTCCGGGCGCGAAGGCCGAGTCCGCCTCCTCGCCATCCAGCAGCAGGACCCGCGTATCGCCGGCCGGCAGCCGCAGCACCAGGTGGCTCTGGGCGAGCAGGAGGGAGGCTCCGGAGTCCTCGATCATGTAGGCCAGGCGCTCGGCCGGATAGTCCGGATCGAGGGGCACGTAGGCCCCACCCGCCTTGAGCACCGCCAGCAGGCCGACCACCATCGCCGGCGAGCGCTCGACGCACATCGCCACCGGCACCTCGGGGCCGACCCCCAGCTCCCGCAGGCGCCAGGCCAGGCGGTTGGCCCGCCGCTCCAGCTCGGCGTAGCTGAGCTCCTCCCCTTCGAACGAGACCGCCACCGCGTCCGGCGAGCGCTCCACCTGCGCTCCCACCAGCTCGTGCAGGCACATCCCCCCGGCATGGTCTTCGCCGCTGTCGTTCCACTCGACCAGCAGCTGGTGCCGCTCCGCCGGATCGAGCAGCGGCACCTCACCGATCCGGCACGCGGGATCGCTGGCGACTGCTTCGAGGAAGCGGCCGAGATGGGAGAGCAGCCGCGCCGCCGTGGAACGGTCGAACAGGTCCGCGTCGTACTCCAGCGTGCCCGCCAGGCCGCCGGCTGACTCGGCGAGCGTCAGCATCAGCTCGAACTTCGCCACCTCCAGATCCACGGGGAGCGGTGACAGCTTCAGCCCCGGAATCCCGGTTCCACCCTGCGGCACGTTCTGGAACGCGAACATCACCTGGAACAGCGGCGAGCGGGTCAGGTCCCGCTCCGGCGCCACCGCCTCGACCAGCCGCTCGAACGGCAGCGCCTGGTGCGCGAAGGCGTCCAGCGTCGTGGTACGGGCCCGCCCCAGCAGCTCGTGGAACGGCGGCGACCCCGCCAACTCGGCCCGCAGCACCAGGGTGTTGACGAAGAAGCCGATCAGCCCCTCGATCTCCCGGCGGTTGCGTCCCGCCACCGGCGTCCCGATCAGCACGTCGTCCTGACCCGCCCAGCGCCCGAGCAGGGCCTGGAAGGCGGACGTCAGGGTCATGAACAGCGTCGCCCCCTCGCGCCGGCTCAGCTCGGACAGAGCGGCGGTCAGCGCCGCGGGGATCACCGCCGGGAGCGTCCCGCCGGCGCCGCTGCGGACAGCCGGACGCGGCCGGTCGAGCGGCAGCTCCAGGGCCTGCGGCGCTCCGGCCAGCCGCTCGCGCCAGTACGCCAGCTCCCGCTCCAGCACCTCCCCCTCGAGCCAGCGGCGCTGCCAGACGGCGAAGTCGGCGTACTGCACCGGAAGCTCCGGGAGACGGGGCGCCTCGCCGGCCAGGATCGCGGCGTAGCAGCGGATCCACTCCTCGAAGAAGATCGTCCCCGACCACCCGTCGGTGGCGATGTGGTGGGTGCTGGTGAGAAGCACCCAGTCCTC
>DASPJI010000739.1:0-2021 GCA_035628695.1 Thermoanaerobaculia bacterium
GATCGTGCCGCCGTATCCCTCCGCGATGGCGCGGGCGATGGCGAGGCCCAGGCCGGTGTGGCCGTTGCGGGCGTGGGGCTCTCCCGGCCGATAGCTGAAGAAGCGGTCGAAGATGCGCTCCAGGTGGGCCTCCGGGATGCCCGGCCCCTGGTCGGCGACGAGCACGCGGGCGAAGTGGTCGTCCGGCGCCACCTCCAGGGTCACCGTGCCGCCCGGAGGGGAAAAGCCCATCGCGTTGTCGAGCAGGTTCTCGAAGACCTGGGCCAGGCGCTCCGGTGAGGCGCGCACGACGAGCGGCCCGGCTGGCGCCTGGAGATCGATCCGCACCCCGCGGCCGGCGCGCAGACGGTAGCTCTCCACCACCTCGCCCAGCAGGCCGGTGAGGTCCAGGGCCGGCGCCCCCTCGCCCTCCAGCCGGGCGTCGATCTCGGTGATCTCGCGCACGCCGGACAGCAGGCGCTCCATGCGAGCCACGTCCCGCTCGACCATGCCGAGGAGCCGCGCCCGCTCGGCGGGGTCCTCCACCTCGGCGAGGAGCTCGGTGGCGCCGCGGATGGCGGCCAGCGGGTTCTTGAACTCGTGCGAGACGTCGGCGGCGAAGGTCTCGGTGAAGCGCAGGTGCCCTTCGAGCTGGCGGGTGAGCTGCTCCAGGGCGCGGGCGAGGTCGCCGATCTCGTCGCGGCGCCGCGAGCCGCGGAAGCTCCCCTTGAGCCGGCCGCGCCGGTCCACCAGGGCGGTGGCCTCGTCGCGCAGGCGCTTGAGCGGCCTGGCAATGGTGGTGGAGACCAGCAGGCTGAGGACCGCCGCCGCCGCCACCGAGGCGAGGAAGACCTTGAAGATATCCAGCCGGACCTCGACCAGGGCTCCCAGGATGCGGAACGTGGACTGCGACACCCGCACCGCCCCCACCACCTCGCCGCCGCTGCGCACCGGGATGACGCTGTGGAGGGTCATGGACCGCGGGTCTCCCGGATTGCGCCGGGCCTCCGCGCCGTAGCGTCCGGCCAGGGCCGCGGCCACCTCGGGATCGAGGGCGCCGGCCGGCCGGGACGTCCGGGAGGCCCGGCTATCGGTGTCCGGCCCGGGCTCGGGCAGAACCGTGCGCCAGAGCCGGTAGAGGACAACGCCGCCCCGGTAGAGAAGGCTCTCCCGCGTCTCCCTCCGGACGGGGGACGGGGAGGAGGATTCGTAAGGATCGGTGCGGGACGTGGAGGGGCCGGGCACCGGCTGATCCTCGGCCCGCGGCCCCAGCCGGCTGGTGTCGGCGAGCACGGCGCCGCCGCGGCCGATCACCCGCAGCCGCGCTTCGGTCCGCTGCTCCATGCGCGCCAGGAGGGCCTCGGCGCCGGCGGCGTCCAGCTCCCCCTGCTCGGCGAGGGCGGCCGCCAGGATGCGCCCCTGCTGCACCATGGCCCGCTCCTGCGCCACCAGGAGCTGCGACTCGTAGACATCCAGGTAGAGGAAGCCGGCGGCCGGCAGGAAGACCAGCAGCAGGTTGAAGGCCAGGAGCCGGAGCGACAGCCGGGAGAGGGGGAGGCGTCTCACCCGCCCTCCTCGCGCCAGCGATAGCCCAGCCCGTAGATCGTCTCGATGGGATCGGATGACGAATCGGCCCGGGGATCGGCCTCGGCGAGCTTCTTGCGCAGACGCTTGACGTGGCTGTCGATGGTGCGGTCGCTGACGTAGGCGTCGTTGGGGTAGGCCTCCTGGAGGAGCTGGGCGCGGGATTTGACGTGTCCCGGGTGGCGGGCGAGGGCCTGGAGCAGGGTGAACTCGGTGACGGTGAGGGCGACCGGCGCGCCCGCCCAGTGCGCCTGATAGCGCCGCAGGTCGAGACGCAGGCGGCCGGCCTCGAGGACCCGCTCGTCGGCCTCACCTTGGCCCGCGGGGGCCTCGCGCCAGGCGGCCCGACGCAGCAGCACCTTGACCCTCGCGACCAGCTCGCGCATCGAGAACGGCTTGCACAGGTAGTCGTCGGCCCCCAGCTCCAGGCCGAGCACGCGGTCGAGCTCCTCGTCGCG
>DASPJI010000740.1:0-3854 GCA_035628695.1 Thermoanaerobaculia bacterium
GTCCATCGCCGCTTCGGGCAGCGGGCCTGCCGAGATGCCGGCCGCCGAGCCGCCGCGGTTCATGACCTGGGCCGATCCGGCGCCGTTCGCGGAGCTGGCCGAGCCGGCGATGCCGCTGCCGGAGACCGAGCTGACCATGCCGGAGCCCGAGCCGGTCGCCCCGGAGCCGGAGCCGTTCGCGCTGGAGCCTTTCCCGGCCGCGGAGCCCGCGCCGCCGGTCTTCCCCGAGGCGGCGCCGTTCGACATGGAGACTCCGGAAGCCCCGGCCTGGGAGCCCGAGCCCGTCCCGGCCCCGGCGCTCTTCGAGCCGGAGCCGGTCCCGGTAGAGGACCTGGAGCCGCCGGTCTATGCCGCGCCGGAGCCGGGCTATGCCGAGCCGGCGGCCACCATGACCCTGGGCGAGCTCTACCTGCGCCAGGGGCACCTGCAGGAAGCCCGGCGCATCTTCGGCGAGATCCTGGAGCGCGAGCCGGACCACGCCGCCGCCCACGACGGGCTGGAGCGGGTCGGCCAGGCCCTGACGGCGCGCGAGCGCCGTCCGGTCGAGGCCTCCGAGCTGCTCGCCGGCTTCGACCCCGATGCCGCCGAGAGCGGGGCGAACGCCCGCAAGGTCTTCCTCCTCAACAGCTATCTCGCACGCGTGCGTCGGGGGAGGCAGCGCGATGTTTCTTGAGCGTCTGAACACGATCAGCAGCCGGATCGACGGGGCCCTGGCGCTCTCGCTGGTCGCCCGCGACGGCATGCGGGTGGAGTCGGTGAGCTCCGATCCCGACCTCGACCTGGAGACCCTCGCCGCCGAGCTGGTGGCGCAGGCGCGGTCCATCTCCGACAACCATCGCGAGCTCGAGGTGGGCGAGGTGCAGCAGCTCGCCGTCACCACCGACCGGCTGACGCTGATGGTCAGCTCGGTCGCGAAGGACTATTATTTGCTCCTCGTGCTGGGACCGGACGGCAGCTACGGCCGGGCCCGGTTCGAGCTCCGGAGGGCGCGCCTGCTCCTGGAAGAAGACCTCTCCTGAGGTCGGTCCGGGCCCTGGAGTCCCGGGACGGGGGCAGCGCGGTTTGCCTGTGTCACTTCGCAGAGGGACTTCGCCTTGCTGACATTTGAACAGATCAAGGAGCTGATCGAGCTGGTCGCCCAGCGCCAACTCCAGGGGCTGGAGATCGAGCGCTCGGGCTTCCGCCTCAAGGTCGACGGCCGCACCCCGGTGACGGCGCCGGCCGCCGCGCCGGCGCCGCCGGCCGATACCACCACTTATCCCGCCGCGCCGGCGCAGCCGGCCGCGGCTCCCGCGCCGGCCCCGCAGGCGTCCGCCCCGGCTGCCGCTCCGGCGTCCGGCCCCGCGGCACAGCCGCCGGGTACGCACATCCTCACCTCGCCCATCGTCGGCACCTTCTACCGCGCGCCCTCCCCGGACGCCGCCCCGTTCGCCGAGGTCGGGGCGCGGGTCAAGAAGGGGCAGGTGCTCTGCATCATCGAGGCGATGAAGCTGATGAACGAGATCGAGTCCGACGCCGACGGCGTGATCGCCGAGATCTATCCGCAGAACGCGCAGGCGGTCGAGTACGGCGAGCCGCTCTTCGCGATCCGGCCCAGCTAGAGGCCCCCGGATGTTCAAGAAGATCCTGATCGCCAACCGGGGCGAGATCGCGCTCCGCATCATCCAGGCGTGCAAGGAGCTGGGCATCCAGACGGTCGCGGTGTACAGCACCGCCGACCGGGACAGCCTGCACGTTACCTATGCCGACGAGGACGTCTGCATCGGCCCTCCGCCGTCGCGGTCGAGCTACCTCAACATCTCGAGCATCATCTCCGCCGCCGAGATCACCGGCGCCGACGCCATCCACCCGGGCTACGGGTTCCTGGCCGAGAACGCCCACTTCGCCGAAGTGCTGGAGGAGTGCAAGATCGCCTGGATCGGCCCGCGCCCCGAGGTCATCCGCCTGATGGGGGACAAGGCCAAGGCGCGGCAGACGGCCATGGCCGCCGGCGTGCCGGTGCTCCCCGGCAGCCCCGAGCCGCTGGCCGACGCCGACGAGGCCATGCGCCTGGCGGCCGAGGTCGGCTACCCCGTCATCCTCAAGGCGGCGGCGGGGGGCGGCGGCCGCGGCATGCGCATCGTCTGGGAAGAGAAGGACCTGGCCGGCCAGTTCTCCACCGCCCGCGAGGAGGCGGAGAAGGCGTTCGGCGACGGCTCGGTCTACTTCGAGAAGTACCTGGTCGAGCCGCGGCACATCGAGTTCCAGGTCTTCGGCGACCTGCACGGCAACGTCATCCACCTGGGCGAGCGCGAGTGCTCCATCCAGCGGCGCCACCAGAAGCTGATCGAGGAGGCGCCGTCGCCGGCCCTCACCCCCGAGCTGCGGGAGAAGATGGGCGAGGCGGCGGTGGCGCTCTGCCGGTCGGTGCGCTACGAGAACGCCGGCACCATCGAGTTCCTGCTCGACAGCGACGGGCGCTTCTACTTCATGGAGATGAACACCCGCATCCAGGTGGAGCACCCGGTGACCGAGATGGTGACCGGCCTCGACCTGGTGAAGATGCAGATCCAGGTGGCGGCGGGCGACAAGCTCTCCGTACCGAGCGGCATCAAGCCGCGCGGCCACGCCATCGAGTGCCGGGTCAACGCCGAGAACCCCGACAACTTCGCCCCCAGCCCCGGGCCGCTGCGCACCTTCCATCTCCCCGGCGGCCCCGGCGTGCGGGTGGACACTCACGGTTACGAGGACTACGTCATCCCGCCGCACTACGACTCGCTGGTGGCGAAGCTGATCGTCCACGACCGGAACCGCGAGGCGGCCATCGCCCGCATGAGCCGCGCCCTGGACTTCTTCGTCGTCGAGGGGATCCAGACCTCGATCCCGCTCCACCGGCGGATCCTGCGCGACGCGGACTTCGCGGCGGGCAAGTTCTCCACCCGGTTCATGGAGCGCTTCCTCCAGCGGGCCAAGGAAGCGAAGGCGGACGAAGGGGGCGGCGAGGGGAAATGACGTCCAGCCCCGAGGCTCTCCGGGTGCCCGGCCGGGTCTACGCCATCGGCGACGCCGGAGCCTTGGGGGAGGTCCCCTTGCCCGAAGCGGTGGCCGCCATGGCGGGGGAGGGGATCGGCTGGATCCAGGTGCGGGCCAAGAAGATGCCGGGCCTGGAGCTGTTCCGCGCCGTCGAGGCCTGCTGCCGTGCGGTCGAAGGGACCGGCGCGGCGCTGTGGATCGACGACCGGGCGGACCTGGCGGCGATCTTCCCCGTCGCCGGGCTGCACCTGGGGCAGGCGGACCTGCCGCCGGGAGCGGCGCGGCGGGTGGTGGGCGGCGACCTCTGGATCGGCTTCTCCACCCACGGCGAGGAGCAGCTCGCGGCGGCGGACGCCGATCGGGCGGTCGACGTGGTGGCGGTGGGGCCGGTGTTTCCCACCACGAGCAAGGAGCGGCCGGACCCGGTGGTGGGGCTCGAGCTCGTGCGCCACGCCCGGCAGCGGACCGCGAAGCCGCTGGTGGCGATCGGCGGCATCGACGCGGGCAACCTCGCGGAGGTGCTGGCGGCCGGAGCGGACGCGGCGGTCGTCCTCGGCGCTGTCTGCCGGGGGGACATCCGGGCCAACTGCCGGCGGCTCCTGTCGGCCGCGGCCGCTGCCTGAGACGGGTGCTGAAACGAAGTGCGGATCTTTCTCACCGGCTTCATGGGGAGCGGCAAGACGACCGTCGGCCGGCTGCTCGCCGAGCGTCTCGGCCTGCCGTTCGTCGATCTGGACGAGGAGATCGAGCTCCGGGTGGGGCTGCGGGTGCGGGAGATCTTCGAGCTCCACGGCGAGCCGGCGTTCCGGCAGATGGAGCACGAGGCCCTGCGCGCCGTGCTC
>DASPJI010000741.1:0-10764 GCA_035628695.1 Thermoanaerobaculia bacterium
ACGGTCTTTGCCAACGCCGGGATCAACGGCGTCTGGGCGCCGATCGACGAGCTCGAGCCGGAGGAGTGGGAGAAGACGATCTCCATCAACCTCTCCGGAACGTTCTACACGATCAAGGCGGCGGTGCCCCATCTCAAGCGCCAGGGCGGCTCGGTGGTGGTCACCTCGTCGGTCAACGGCACGCGGATGTTCAGCAACAGCGGCGCCTCGGCCTACGCCACCACCAAGGCGGGGCAGGTCGCTCTCACCCAGATGTTGTCCCTGGAGCTCGCGAAGCACCGCATCCGCGTCAACGTCATCTGCCCCGGGGCGATCACGACGGAGATCGAGGAGAGCACCGAGCACCGCGACCAGGAGAAGGCGAAGGAGCCGGTGGAGTATCCCGAGGGGGAGATCCCGCTGACCGACGGCAAGCCGGGCAGCTCCGAACAGGTGGCGCGGCTGGTCCTCTTCCTGGCCTCCGACGACGCTGATCACATCTCCGGCACCCCGGTCTGGATCGACGGCGCGCAGTCGCTGCTCCAGGGGTGAGGCCCTTCACGGGTCCGCCAGCCGGAACCAGTAGGGGCCGAGCTCGCGCCGCCGGGCCGGCCCTTCCACTTCCACGGTCCAGAAGTAGGAGGCGCCGGGGCGCAGCCGGGAGCGCGCCTCGGGGGGGATGGCCCCCTTCGTCTCCGAGAGGATCGCCCCTTCCCACAGCCGGTTCGCCTCCTCGTCGAAGATCCGCAGCCGGTAGCCGGTGGCGCCCGTCTGCGGCTCCCAGGCCAGCTCTGCGGGCACTTCCTGGAGGACCGCGTCGGGAGCGGGGCTCACCCGCTCCGCCGGAGCGCTCCGGAGCCGCCCGGCGTCCGGGGGCACGAGCAGGTCCCACCGCAGGACGAAAGCGGACCCCACCACCGCGGCCAGCAGCGCCGCCGCCAAGGAGAGGGGGAGGAGGCGTCTGCCCATCCGGCGCGGCTCGCCACCCTCCAGCCGCCGGGCCAGGCCCTCCGACCAGGGGCGCAGCGAGCGCATCAGCCGCACCTCCTCGGCGCAGGCGGTGCAGCCGGCGACGTGGTCCACCAGGCGCTCCCGCTCCGCCGGCGCGGCCGATCCCGACACCAGAGGGAGGAGAGCGCCGGGCGCCGGGCAGCCGGCGCGGTGGGCCGGGTCCGAGGTCCGGCGGTGCAGCGCCGCGAGGTCTTCGTCCGTGCTCATGGGAGAGTCCCCTGAGTGGGGCCGAGGTCCCGGCGGAGATCCTCCAGGCCCCGGTAGATGAGATTGCGCGTCTTGGCCTCGGTCCAGCCGAGGAGCTCCGCCGCCTCCTGAACGTTGAAGCCCTGCAGGTGGAGGGCCACGGCCCGCCGCCGGTTGTCCGGCAGGGCGGCCAGGGCCTCGCGCAGCCGGCGGCCGAGCTCGGCGGAGCGCGCCGCGGCTTCCGGATCGGGGCCCGGGGTCTGCGGCGGCGCGGCTCCCTCTTCCTCCTCACCGCCCGCGGCCAGCGGCTCCTCGCGGCGCGCCTCCACCCGGCGGACCGCGTCGACCGTTGCGGTCGCCGCGACGCGATAGAGGAAGGAGGCGGGGTTCTCGATCCCCCGGCCGTCCCGCAGGCTGCGCCAGATGCGGATCGCCACCTCCTGCTCCAGGTCGTCCACCTGGATCCCCCGGCGCGTCGGGCAGAGCTTGCGCAGGGTGCGGCGCAGCCAGCCGCCGTACTCGGCGAGGATCACCTGCAGCCGGTGGTCGGCTTCGGGGACCGCGCGGACGGGAGCAGGGTCGGGCAAGGCTCGGGGGCGAGGGTAGGAGAGCGCCCTCGCCCCCGTCAAGGCCGGTGCCGGCCCGGCGGGCTTCCGGCTCGTCAGAAGCCGGGCCCTCGGTAGTCGAACCCTTGGCTGCCGTCGATGGAAAGGGCGGTGGTGCCCAGGTCCAGCGTGCCGTTGACGGACAGCTCCGCGGCGTCGAGGCTGAAGCGGAGGATCGCGAGCCCACGGGCAGGATCTCCGTTGAGGTCTGTCGCGTTGCCCCGCTCGAGCATCGGATCGCCATCGGGGTCGGTGGTGGCCCTGATGGCCCAGGGGCCCGGCAGCGGGCCGCCGGAGCACTGGTCGACATCGAGCTTGCACCAGAAGGGGATCACCACCGCTTCCGGCCGGCAGGTCGGCACGTCGTCCGGGCCGGGACAGGGGCCCCACGGGTTGTCCGGGTCGACCATGCTGACGCCGATGAGGTGGGACGAGCCGCCGCCGCTCACGGTGAGGGCGGCGAGTGTGCGGCCGCCATCCTCGACGGGGAGCAGCGCGGCCTCGCCGGTCAGGCTGTTGGCGCTGAAGAAGCTCTTCCACCAAGCCTTATCGACCTTCACTGCCAACTCGCCGTTGGCGTACATGACCGCCACCGTCTTGGCGCCGGTCACCGGGCCGCGGGCGATGAGCTGGACGTCCGTGCCGTTCGCCACGGGGACGAACCGCTGCTCGATGGTCACCGCCTTGGCGCCGCTCTGGAGCTCCACCTTGTGGACCACCTGGGGGTCCGCGGCCTCGCCGGGCACCGCCGCCGCCAGGCCCAGGGCCAGCAGGGCCAGCATCTTGTTGCTTCGGATCACGATCTACCTCCTTCGTCTTGGTTCCTCTGGGACCGGGCCACTCGCCCGGCTTCGAGGGGACAGACGCAGGAGGGGGGATTTTTTTCTCACGGCGCGGAGAGGGCTCTCCGCGCCGTCTCTCAGCCGTTGGCCTGGAGCTCGCGCACGACCATCTGGATCTGCTGGTCGGGCTCGTCGAGGAGCGGGATGCTGCCGGCGCCGCGGTGGCCGCCGCCGCCATAGCGCGAGGCGAGCTCGCCGACGTTGGTCTTGCAGGTCCGCCGGAAGATGCTGTGGCCGAGGAGCAGCATGGGGAAGCTGCGGTTCGGGCCCCAGTGCACCCGCGCCGAGACATTGACCTCCGGGAACAGCGCGTAGACCAGGAAGCGGTTGCCCACCGGCGTGTGGTCCAGGTCCCGGAAGTCGGTGATGACCACGTTGCCCTCCACCCGGCTGTGGTTGCGCAGCGCCTGGCAGAAGTGCTCGTTCTCGCTCTCGATGATCTGGCAGCGCCGCTTCACCTGCGGGTCCTCCAGCACCTGCTCGATCGGCGTGCCGGACTTGAGCAGGTCGACCAGATGGAGGAAGTAGCGCTCGAAGGTGCCGAGGCCGGTGCGGCCGTCGATGGTGAAGCCGAGCTTGATGAAGCCCTGCGGGGCCATGACGTCGTCGGGCGTGAGCTGTGCCGAGTCCAGCCGGTCGGTCTCGTAGACCAGGTCGGCGAGCTGCGGCATGGCCTCCTCGCCGCCGTAGTAGTCATAGACCAGCCGCGCCGCCGAGGGGGCCTCGGCGAAGACCCCCTTGAAGCCCTCGGGGGGGAGGTTGGGCGTGGCCGTATGCAGATGGTGGTCGAACCACATGGCGCAGTCCGGGTGGTACGGGAGGTTGGCGATGATGTCGTCGGACCGGATCTCGGCCCGCCCATCGCTGATGTCCTGGGGGTGGATGAGCGCGATGCTGTCGATCTCCTCGTTGAGGGAGAGCAGCACGGCGCACGTGAGACCGTCGAGGTCACCGCGTGTCACTAGGCGCATGATTGCCCGTGAGTATATGACGGAATCGGCGGAGCTGGAACCCCGGCGCGAATCCTGGCATAGTCCAGGTCCATGAGCACTCCAGCGACCGCTTTCGACCTCGCGTCCCTCGCGCGCGAATCCGGCTCCGCCTCGCAACGGGTCTCGGGGATGGCGTCCCGTCTGATCGGCTCGGAGATCCTCCGCATCTCGGGCGAGATCAAGGCCCTGGCGGCCACCGGCCGCTCCCTCTGCGATCTCACGGTGGGGGACTTCAACCCGCGCTACTTCCCGATCCCGGAGCGCCTCGGCGCGGCCATCCATACCGCCCTGGACCGCGGGGAGACGAACTACCCGCCGTCGAGCGGCATCGCCGAGCTGCGGCAGGCGGTGGCGCGGTTCTACGAGCGGGCGCTGGGGCTGGCCTATCCCGTGGAGTCGGTGCTCATCGCGGGCGGCGCCCGGCCGGTGATCTACTGCATCTTCCAGACGGTGTGCGATCCCGGCGACCGGGTGGTCTATCCGGTGCCCAGCTGGAACAACAACCACTATTCGCACCTGGCGGGGGCGGTGGGGGTGCCGGTGGTCTGCGCGCCGGAGGACCGGTTCATGCCGACCCGCGAGGCGTTGCTCGAAGCGCTCCCCGGCGCGCGCCTCCTCTGCCTCAACTCGCCGCTCAACCCGGCGGGCACGGTGATCGGCCGCGAAGCGCTCCTCGGCATCTGCGAGATGGTGCTGGAGGAGAACGAGGCGCGGGGGCGGCGCGGCGAGCGCCCGCTCTACCTCATGTACGACCAGATCTACTGGCTGCTGACCTTCGGCGGCGCCGAGCACCTGACGCCGCCCGGCCTGCTGCCGGAGGTGGCGCGCTACACCCTCTTCGTCGACGGCATCAGCAAGGCCTTCGCCGCCACCGGCCTGCGGGTCGGCTGGGGCGTCGGCCCGGTGGACGTCATCTCCCGCATGTCGGCCGTGCTGGGCCACATCGGCGCCTGGGCGCCGCGCCCCGAGCAGGTGGCGACGGTGGCGCTGCTCGACGACCCGGCGGCCATCCGCGATTTCGAGGCCGCCTTCCAGCCCGAGGTGGAGAAGCGGCTCGACCGTCTCCACGCCGGCTTCCAGGCGATGAAGGAGCGCGGCCTGCCGGCGGACAGCGTGCCGCCGATGGGCGCCATCTACCTGAGCGCCCGCCTCCATCCCTTCGGCCGGAGGACCCCCGACGGCGCCGAGCTGCGCACCAACGACGACATCCGCCGCTACGTCCTGGAAGCCGCGGGAGTCGCCATCGTCCCCTTCCAGGCCTTCGGCTCCGTCGCCGAGGACGGCTGGTTCCGGCTGAGCGTCGGCGCGGTCTCCATGGCGGAGATCGAAGCGGCCCTGCCGCGCCTGGAAGAGGCGCTGCGCCGCCTCTCGTAGCCCCTCCTCCCAGCAGGCAAAGCCATATCCGAACGCGGCACCCCCCGGCGGGGTGCCGCGCTCCGGACGGGTACGTCGATTGTCAAAGAACCCGAGGAGCCGGAGCCGTGAAACGGCTGGGCCGCTCCTCGCGACGTGGGGAGCATACCACGGAAGCTCAAGTGCTGACTGGATTGACGCCGGTGAGGTCGAATGTGTACATTGGCCCCCCTCGAGGGCGACTCCAGAGCAGTAGCGAAGTACTTCGGAGTCATCCTGGAGCACTTCGGAGCGGCTCCGCAGTACTTCCGGGCCGCAGCGAAGTACCACGGGAGGGCAGCGAAGTAGTACGGCGTCATCCCGCAGCGCTGCGGATTGGATTCGTAGTACGTCGAGGGCGCGGCGAAGTACTACGGGACGGCGGCGAAGTAGTACGGAGCCGTCTCGTAACGCTTCGGAGCGGCCCTGTAGTACTTCGGGGCGGCGGCGAAGTGGTGCGGGGCCGTTCTTGAGCACTTCGGAGCCGTGGCGAAGTAGCTCAGGGCGGCGGCGAAGTAGTGCGGAGCCATTCCTGAACACTTCGGAGCGGCTTCGTAGTGCTCCGGAGCCGCGGCGAAGCAGTACGGGACGGCGGCGAAGTACTACGGCGCGGCGCCGGATCGAGCTCATTGACAACTGAATCGTGAGGGGCGCGCGCCGCCTGATCCAAGGCCGCCCCCCTGAGGATCCCTCCATCCGACGGGGGGGATCGTGTGGGCGGTGCTGGGAGGATCTATGGTTAAATTGCTACAATGCTAGGCAGGAGGAACGGCGACCTCAAGGATCACTGCATATGCCTCACCGGCTACTTGGCAATCGGTCCCGCGCGGAGACGCGTTGCGCAGCAGAGATGGAGACGCTCCCTGGGCTGTTCGGGATTCAGGCGGCGGAGGCCCCTGATGCCCCTGCCCTGATTTTCGAAGACCACGTGGTGACCTACGGCGAGCTAGCTGCGCGGGCGGAGCGGCTTGCCGTCTGCCTGCAAGACTTTGGCGTCGGGCCCGAAGTAGTGGTGGGCATCCTCTCCGGGCACTGCATCGAGAGGGTCGTCGGGATCATCGGCGTGCTCATGGCGGGCGGTGCCTGGCTTCCGTTGAGCCCTTCGGATCCATGGGAAAGGGTGACGTCGCTGCTGACAGACGCCGCGGCGCCGGTGCTGCTGGCCCCGGCGGGCTCTCTGTCCACTCCACTCCCGGAAGGCATCCGCGTTCTTCTTTTCGATGGCGAGCCCTCGATGGTTCCCTCTTCCAACCCTTTTCTGACAGGAGAGGGGGCACGGTCGAAGGCCGACCCCGACAACTTGGCGGTTGTGCTCTACTCCTCGGTACCCCACGGCGCTCTCGAGGGTGCCGCGGTGCCGCACTGCGGGCTGAGCAACCGCCTGCTGCGGATATGCGAGGCCTACGACATCAGGCCAAGGGACGTCACTCTGCACCAGGCAGCGAGTGGGTCTGAGGCCTTGGTCTGGGAGCTGTTCGGTCCGCTCGTCTCCGGAGCCCGGGTAGTCTTGGCATGTCCTGGAACGGGTCAGGATCTCCGGTCGCTGGCTCGCCTGATGGCAGAGCAGGGAGTGACGCTCGCGTCTCTGGAAGCGCTCCTCGATCAGCCGGATGTTGCCGCGTGCGCCACCGCTCTGCGGCAAGTCTTCGCCGGTAGCGAGGCCGTGCCGGCCGGACTGCCCGCGTTTCCCGCCGCTGCCGGCTTTCAGGCGCCACCAGGCAGAGCGGACGGTCCGGGGATCCGGATCGACGTCCTGGACGCCGAGCAGGCACCGGTGGCCGCAGGCATCCCGGGCGAGCTCTGTCTGGGAGGGGTTGGCCTGGCCCGTGGCTACCTCGGGCGGCCCGAGCTTACCGCCGAGCGCTTCCTGCCGGACCCGTTCCCGCCGCCGGCGGTAGCGGGCGGCGGGCGTCTCTATCGGACAGGCAATCTGGTGCGTTCCCTGGCCAACGGCAAGTTGCAGTTCCTGGGACGAATCAGCGAACCGGTGAAGAGCCGCGTTTTCCTGGACCGCCCCGCCATGGCCGAGCCTTTCGTGACGCCGCGCGGGGACCTCGAACGGACGATCGCGGCTGCCTGGCGGGAGGTGTTGCGTCTCCCACGCGTGGGCGTCCGCGAGCAGTTCTTCGAGGTCGGGGGGAGCTCACTCCTCCTTCCCAGACTGCAAGGGCTGCTGGAGAAGGCATTGGGCAGGGAGTTGGCGATGATGGATCTGTTCCGCTACCCCACGATCGAGGAGCTGGCTCGTCACCTGGCAGACCAGAAGGCGCGCGAAACCCAGCCAAGCCGGGCCAGCCAGATCCGCATCCGTACGCAGACACGCCAGGAGGCGCTGCTCCAACTCAGCAATACCCGGGCCCGGCACCGCCGGGTGTGATCACTCCGCCTTCTTCATAGCCGCCATCGCCCGGCCGATGTAATCGAAGAGGGCCGGGTCGAGCCCCACTCGCTCGCGGGCCTGGGGCTCTTCCCGGTAGAGGTTGCCCACCGACTTCGCGATGCCGGGATCGCCGCCGGTGAACTCCGCGACCAGGGACTGCCAGCGGGCGGCGAGGCGTTGCACGGTCTCGTTCGCCGGGTCGGTGCCGCGGTCCATCTCCACCCGCACCTCGGCGATGAGGACGGGCCACTCGGCCTCGACCTCGCGGATGCGGTCCTCGCCGATCTGGCGGTGGCGCTCCTCGAGGGTGCGGAGTTGCTCTTCGGTGTAGTACTTCTCGAACATGGTGATCGCCTCCATGGTTTGCAGGAGCTCCTCGACGGAGACCGTCTCCGCCGAGCGCAGGTGCCCGGCGACCGCGTCCAGCCGGTCGCAGAGCTTCTGTTGCAGCGCGATCCGCTCCCGGAGCCGGGCGACATGGGTGTCGAGGATCCGCTGCAGGGAGAATTCCGGGCGCGTGACGCACTCCCGGATCTCCTCCAACGAGAGGCCGAGCTGGCGCAGCGACAGGATCTGGAGCAGGCGGGCGAGGTCCTCGGCACCGTACAGCCGGTGCCCCGCGGCGCTACGATGCGACGGCCGGAGCAGGCCGATCTCGTCGTAGTGGTGCAGGGTGCGGACGGTCAGCCCCGTCTGCCTGGCGAGCTCGCCCACCTTCCAGAGCTTCATCACGGTTTCCTTTCTCGGCTCCTCTCTCCGGAGGAGCGGCCATGGACACGACGCTACAGCCTCACGTTACGTGAGGTGCAAGAGGGGAAGTCGCCCTCGGCTGAGCCCAGGGGGCGCTCTCCTTGTGCCTCCTCATTCTCCGGCTATAAGCTCGCTGCCCACGTCATAGAAAGGAAGCCCATGGATTTCGACCTGACCTCCAGCATCGCCGTCCTCGAACGCACGCCGCACACCTTGCGTGCGATGCTAGCCGGGCTCCCGGCTGCGTGGACCGACGCGAATGAAGGTCCGGAGACGTGGAGCCCCTATGACATCCTGGGTCACCTAATCCATGGCGAGCGAGTCGACTGGATAGAGCGGGCGCAGATCATCCTCGCCCAGGGCCCGCAGCGCCGCTTCAGCCCCTTCGACCGCTTCGCTCAGTTCCGTGAAAGCCAGGGGAGGTCTCTAGCCGATCTGCTCGACGAATTCGCGCGCCTGCGAGCCGAGAACCTTGCCACGCTTGCCGGGTGGAGTCTGACGGAGGCCCAGCTCGTCCTGGAGGGGGAGCATCCCGACTTCGGGCCGGTGACGCTACGCCAACTGCTCGCCACGTGGGTCGCGCACGACCTGGGGCACGTGGCGCAGGTGGCCCGCGTCATGGCGAAGCAGTACCGTGAGGCGGTCGGACCGTGGCGCGCGTACCTCCCGATCATGGACCGGTGAGGAGAGCCGCGGGAGCTGGGAGCGGGTGCGCCCCGAGGTGTGGGATCACGGCGCCCCCGCTCTCTCGCGAGAGGCGGGGGGCGCCGTGCGCGGAATCAATAGGCGTAGATCGTTCCGACGTAAGTGGTGTCGGATTTGCCGTCGTTGTCAACGACCGACAGATACACCGAATAGAATCCGGGCCAGAAGTAGAAGTGGTAGGGATAGGGGGAAGAGCTGGTTCCGCCATCGCCGAAGCTCCACAGGAAGCCGGTGATCGAACCGTCTGGATCGAAGCTGCAACCGGCGCTGAAGGAGGTGCCGAACGGAGCCGTCCCCGAGGTCATGCCCAACGGGTAGCCGCAAGCCACCGGGGGCATGGGCAGAGGGGGGGGAGGGGGCGGAGGAGACCAGGCAGTCCGGTAGACCGTGACGAAGTTGCTGAGGGGATTGCCATTGGGCCATGCGTTGTAGCAATTACCGCTGCTGTCTCGATAGGAACGATTGGTGACGGTACGCTGAATCGTTCCGCACTCGCCATCACCATCGTGGGGCCGGCATTGATAGCCGAAGCTGCTGTACGGCAGGTAGTAGGATTCGGTGCCGGTGCAGTTGGAGCCGGTAAAATGGCTGATGTACGCTGATTGCGCCGCGTTGCAACTCGCTTCGCCACAAAACCTTGGCCGGTAGACCGTGACGAAGTTGCTGAGGGGATTGCCGTTGGGCCATGCGTTATGGCAACTACCGCTGCTGTCCCTATAGGAGTAGTTGGTGACGGTGTGCTGGATGGTTCCGCATTCGCCGCCGCCGTCGTAGGACCGGCAGTCGTAGCCGAAGCTGTCATACGGCAGGTAGTAGGACTCGGTGCCGGTGCAATTAGGGCTGGAAAAGTGGCTGATGTATGCCCCCTGTGCCGAATTGCAGCTCGCTTCGCCGCACCCTCCCGCGTGTGCGGAGCCGGCGGAGCTGAGGGCAAGAAGGATCCCCGCCAGAAGCGGGCCGATTCTACTGACAGTCGTTTTCATGGCGACCTCCAAAGTTGGCGCTGACGACCTGATAGCTGGATCGCACCGGAAGCACGTGGTGGGGGCAGGCATCTCCCTCACCACGGCGAAGACTGACCGTCTCTGCGGCGCGACAGCGGTGGCTCTACTGGAATGAGTGCCTGGTCAGGGGGAAAGCGGTACTACTACTCCCGGGGGGCGAGGCGCAGGTATCGCCTCCTCCAGGCGGAGGGCGCTACGGCCTTGCGTCGCCTAGCCGGCTCTGCCTAGGCCTTTTCCACCTCGGCCAGGTCCCGGTTGGCGGGACCGTTCAGAACCTTGCCGAATCTGTCGAAGCGCGAGCCGTGGCAGGGGCAGTCCCAGGTCTTCTCGCTCGTGTTCCAACTGACGATACAGCCGAGATGGGTGCAGACCGCCAGACGCTCGTGCAGGACCCCGTTCGCGTCACGGTAGACCGCCACCTTCGCCAGCCCGCGGCGCACCACGGCGCCGCTGTCGGGGGCGATCTCGTCGGTGGAGCCCACATCGCCGCCAGTCACCCAGTCTGAATACTGGGCGGCCATGTTGAGCGCCTCCTTGGCGTACTCGCCCGCGGCGCGGAGCGTCTTGCGCGCGGGGTCGTAGAGGGTCGCCCAGCGGTTGTCCCGGCCCAGGATCAGGTCCGTCAGGAGGATGCCGGCGATCGTGCCGTGCGTCATCCCCATGCCGGAATCGCCCGTGACGATGTAGACGTTGTCCTTGTCCATGGGATTGCGGCCGATGAACGCGAGGCCGTCGATCGTCTCCATGACCTGGCCGGCCCAGGTGAAGTCGACCGGCCCCATCCTTGGAAAGCGCACGCGGGCCCAGGCTTCCAGCCGGACGTGCCGTTCTTTCGTATCGTCCGCCTGGCCCGTCTTGTGGTCCTCCCCGCCGACGATCAGCACGTCGTAGTCCCCCTGCGACTGGACCCGCACGTAG
>DASPJI010000742.1:0-2224 GCA_035628695.1 Thermoanaerobaculia bacterium
CGGGGATCGGGCCCACTTCTGGCCCTTCGACGGCTTCGAGGTGCCGCGGAACCGGTCGGTCATCGCCGAGGTGCGTCCGGCGCGTCTTCGCCACCGTTACCAGCAGGACGAGCTGAACCGCTGGGAGCTGGAGGCCTACGCCATCTGCGCCTGGCTCCAGGAGCGCGACCGCCTCGACCTCCTCGCCCCCTACTTCAAGCCCCCCCTCTCGGACCACGAGCAGGAGCGGGCCCGGCTGGAGGGATGGATCCTGGGTGTAGCCTAGAGGCATGGCCGTCTCCGAGAAGCCCGCCGCCTCCACCTCCACCCCCGCTGCGCCGGACCCCCACGCGACCCATGCCGTCTTCAACCAGGCGCCTCCTTATGAGGAGGTGAACCTGTTCACGTCGGACCGGGTGCTGGGGGAGGCGGTGGTCCGGGAGGGGGCAGGGTGGGCGGCCGAGCGGCTGCGGGGCTTCGGCGCGGTGTGCGGGCGGCGCGAGACGCTGGAGCTGGGGGTGCGGGCCAACGAGCGGACGCCGGTGCTGCGCACGCACGACAGGCGGGGCGTCCGCGTCGACGAGGTGGAGCTGGACCCGTCCTGGCACGCTCTGATGCGGCTGGGCGTCGAAAACGGTCTCCACGCGCTGCCCTGGCGCGAGCCCCGCTCGGGCGCCCACGTGGCCCGGGCGGCGCTGTTCATGCTCCTGACCGAGGTGGAGGCGGGGGTGGGATGCCCCCTCTCCATGACCTACTCGGCGGTGCCGGCCCTGCGCCAGCAGCCGGACCTCGCCGCCGAATGGGAGCCCCGCTTCACCTCCCTCTCCTATGAGCCCCGGCTGATCCCCGCGGCGGACAAGCCCGGCGCTCTCTGCGGCATGGCGATGACCGAGAAGCAGGGGGGCTCGGACGTGCGGGCCAACACCACGGCCGCGCGGCCGCTGCCGGAGGGGGGCGACGGGGAGTACCTGCTCACCGGCCACAAATGGTTCTGCTCGGCCCCGATGTGCGACGCCTTCCTGGTGCTCGCCCAGGCGATATCTGAAGGGAGGGGAGGGCTGTCCTGCTTCCTGGTGCCGCGCTTCACCCCGGACGGCCGGCGCAACCGCTTCCACCTCCAGCGGCTCAAAGACAAGCTGGGCAACCGCTCCAACGCCTCCTGCGAGGTGGAATTCCGCGACACCTGGGCCCGCCGCGTGGGGGAGGAGGGGCGGGGCGTGCCCACGATCCTCGAGATGGTGAACCACACGCGGCTCGACTGCGTCATCGGCTCGGCCGCCGGGATGCGTGCCGCCGTGGCCCGGGCCCTCCATCACGCCGCCCACCGCCAGGCCTTCGGGAAGCTCCTCGCCGATCAGCCCTTGATGCGCAACGTCCTCGCCGACCTGGCCCTGGAGTCCGAGGCCGCCACGGTCTCCATGATGCGCCTCGCCCGCGCCTACGACGAGGCGACGGCAGGGGACGAGACCGCCGCCTCCTTCCGGCGCCTGGCCACGGCCGTCGTCAAGTACTGGGTCTGCAAGCGGACCGCCGTCCACGCCGCCGAGGCCCTGGAGTGCCTGGGGGGCAACGGCTATGTAGAGGAATGGGGGATGGCCCGCCTCTACCGCGAAGCCCCCCTCAATTCCATCTGGGAGGGCTCGGGCAACGTCCAGTGTCTGGACGTCCTGCGCGCCCTCCAGAAATCCCCCGAAGCGCTCGACGCCCTGCTCGCCGAGGTCGAGGCGGCCCGGGGCGCCGACCCCCGGCTCGACGCCTTCGCCGCCCGGCTGCGCGACGGCCTCGCCAGCCACGACGACGTCGAGGTCCGCGCCCGCCGCCTGGTGGAGGAGCTGGCGCTGGCCCTCCAGGCCTCCCTCCTGATCCGCTGCTCCCCGGCCGCCGTGGCCGGCGCCTTCTGCGCCTCCCGCCTGGCCGGCGACTCGGGGCGCGCTTTCGGCACCCTGCCGGCGGGGACCGCCTTCGGGGCGATCCTGGAACGGCACGGCCCGGCGACATAAGAGAGATCCCCGGGCTTGCCGCTGGGCGGCAGGGCGTGTAGAGTTGAGTCAGGAGTCCCCTAACAGATGATTCAGCCGCTGTCTGTCGTTTCTGTGCCCTCGTCCGCGCACGAGGAGGATTTCGACCTCTCGCCCCCGGCCTGGACGGAGCTCCTGTCCGGCGGAGGCTTCTTCCGCACCAGCGCCCGGGTGCGCTGGGCTCGCGGGCTCGGGCCGGCGGCCTTCCGCGAGGCCACCACCCGCGC
>DASPJI010000743.1:0-4775 GCA_035628695.1 Thermoanaerobaculia bacterium
GTGTCGAGCCTCCCCCAGCGGTCCACCACCTGGCGGACCGCCTCCTCCATCTCGGCATACTTGGAGACGTCCGCGGTGACGGTCATGGCCTCGCCGCCATCCTTCTGGATGGCTTCGACGACCTCGTCCAGCTTCTCGCGCGTCCGTCCCAGCACCGCCACCCGCGCTCCTTCAGCGGCGAAAGCCCTGGCCGCCGCCGCGCCGATGCCGGAGCCGCCACCGGTCACCAGGGCCACTCTGTCTCGAAACCTCATACTGCCTCACCTTCTGCTGCATAAACGCAAAAAGACGGCGGCTCTGGCTCAAGCCGCCGTTGGGAGAATAGATTGCCGCTCCTGCGTTGGCTTCTGTTTCCTGTGTTCCCAGCCCGAGCTCCTAGGTGGCCGAGTCGGACTGCTCGACGATCTGGAACTGCTCCTCGGCGACCTTCTCGTCGCCGTACCAGACCTCGACCCGGTAGTCGCCGAGGGTCCACGAGCCGGTGCTCGGGGCCTGGAAGTTCAGGTAGGACTGACCGGCGGTCACGGTCTTGGTCTCCTCGCCGACCTGGGTGCCGCCCTTGTCGGTGGTGGCGTCGCCCGCGGCGGCGTTGTCGTCCTGGGTCTGCCCGCCGGCGTTCTGGTACCAGACGACCTTGACGGCCGACCCGGCGGGCACGTCGCCCACTTCCATCGCCACGTAGACGTCCTCACCCGGGGTGAAGTCGTCCTCGCGGCTCTCGGAGGCGATGGTGCCGTCCGGGGCGAGGCCGCTGCCCACGACGATGTCGTCGATCGCCATCTCGGCGGTCATCGGCGAGACGTCGCTGGTCCCCTCGACGCCGGCCTGCTCCTGCTCGGTGGCGCCGGTGGTCACGTCGTTCGCGTTCTCCGTCTCGGCGCCCTCGCGGCCGCAGGCGATCGCCAGCGGCAGGACGAGGATCATCAACAGAATCAACAGCTTGCTGTTACGCATGCCCTATCTCCTTTTTTGGCTTGGCTAGTACTGCACCAACTGCCAGGCCCAAACAGCAAGGGCCGTGCCAGGGAGGGCTACTTGAGCCGGGCGATGACCACGGTGATGTCGTCGGCCTGCTCGCCGTCGCCCTTGAAGCGGGAGAGGTCGGAGAGGACGGCGTCACGGATCTCACGGACGGGGGCGTCCCAGGTATGGGAGATCACCTTCTGGAGGCGCTCGACGCCGTACTCCACCCCCTGGCTGTTGCGGGCCTCGGTGAGTCCGTCGGTGTAGAAGACCAGGAGGTCGCCGCGGGCGATGGGACGCGACTCCTCCTGATACTGCGCCTTGAGGAAGGTGCCGAGGGGGGGCGCGCCCTGCCCCATCTCCTGGAGGGTACGGCTCCGCGGATCGAAGCAGACCACCGGCGGATGGCCGGCGCTCGCCACGGTGAGGGTGCCGGCCTCGCGGTCGACCAGGGCGCAGAGGAGGGTGACGTAGGTGCGCCGGTCGGTGGTCCGCCGGACCATGCGGTTGAGCCGCTGCAGCGCCAGCGCCGGTGTCGCCAGGTCCTCCTCCATCAGATAGAGGCAGCTCCGCACGCCGGAGAGCAGGAGGCCGCAGGCGAGACCGTGCCCCGAAACGTCGCCGACGACCAGCGCCAGCCGCGACGGCGAGAGGGCGAAGTAGTCGTAGTAGTCGCCCCCCACCTCGGTGGCCGGCAGCGACGCGCCGGCCAGCTCGATCCAGCCGGCCTCGGGCGGCGCCTGCGGCAGCATGCTGAGCTGGATCTTGCGGGCGTATTCGATCTCCTCGCGCATCCGCAGCCGCTCGCGGGAGCGGCCGTGCTCCCGCCGCCAGCCCCCCAGGAAGCGCCGCCGCTCGAAGTGCGTCAGCAGGACGGCCAGCCCCAGGAAGATGCCGTGCATGACACTGAGCTCGGCGAAGTCTTCGCTGCGCGGCGCCCCCGCCTCCGCCAGCCCGACCCAGCCCGGAGGGAGGATCGCGGTGATCCACGAGGCGCCGAACAGGATCAGGAACTCCGTGACCCTGAAACGGAAGAACAGCATCAGCATCGCGAAGAGGGCGAACCCGTCGTCCATGGAGGGGGCGAGCTTGATGAGGACGAGCTGGAAGGCTAGATAGGACAGCAGGATCTGACGGAAGTGCCGCTCGAACAGGGGTGACTGGCGCATGCCGAACAACGCGACCGATCCCACCAGGCCGAGGACGAAGAGGACGAGCCGCAGGGGCATCCCGCCTTTGGCCGCGGCGATGATGCCGATGACCGAGACGAGGGCGGTCAGCGCCCAGAGCCACCGGAAGGTGCGGTAGTTCTTGGCGTCGTAGTGCCGCTGCAGCGCCAGGGGCTCCGGCAGCAGCACGAGATCGTCGATCGAGGGGGCTCTCATCCAGGGCGGTTCCGTTCCGGGGTAATGCTATCCTGCCGCGGCATGGAAGAGGACGTGCGGACACTGGCCGAAGCTCTGCGGCGAGCGGGGAACGGCTTGGTGGTCGCCGTCACCGGCGCCGGCGTCAGCGCGGCCAGCGGCCTCCCGACCTTCCGCGGCAAGGACCTGGGGGCGATCTGGAGCCGAGACGTCACCGAGGTCGGCACCTTCCGCTACTTCCAGCGCGATCCGGTGGCCTGGTGGCAGTGGTTCGCCGACCGCTTCGCCGGCATCGCGGAGGCGCGGCCGAACGCCGGGCACGCCGCCCTGGTCGCCCTCGAGCGCTGGCAGTCGGCCCGCCGCGGGGACTTCCTGCTGATCACCCAGAACATCGACAGCCTGCACGAGGACGCCGGCTCGCGCCGGCTGATCAAGGTCCACGGCAGCGCCAACCGGGTGCGCTGCTCGCGCCACGGCTGCCTGAACGGCGCCCCCTCCGGCTCGCTGCCGGTGGCCGACTCCGGCCTCGACGCCTTCCTGGCCGACCCGCGGCGCGAGTCGCTCCCCCGCTGCCCCGCCTGCGGCTCGCTGCTCCGCCCTCATGCCCTGCTGTTCGACGAGTACTATGAAGAACATACGGACTATGGCTACTCCGAGGTGCGGCGGTCGCTCGAGCGCATGGCCCTCGTCCTGTTCGTCGGGACATCGTTCTCCGTCGGCGTGACGGAGCTGGTGCTGCGCGAAGCCCTGGGCTGGCGGCTGCCCGCGTTCTCGATCGACCCGGCCGCCGCGCCGCCGGCGCCCGGGATCACGGGTCTCCGCGCCGCCGCCGAGGAGATCCTCCCCGCCGTCTGCCGGGAGCTGGGAATCGAGGACGCCGCACCTACTCCCTGAACAGATCACCGAAACCGGTGGTCAGCCCGGTCAGGAAGTACAGGACGGCGCCGAAGAGCGAGCCGTCGGCCAGCTCCTGGCGGCGGTCCTCGCGGGTGAGCCGTAGCGGCTCCACCCCCTTCGCCCGCTCCAGCCGGCGGGCCGCTTCGCGCGCGGCCTCGCCTTCCAGCGCCCGGGTGCGCTCCTCGCCCCCCTCGCGGATCCAGCGCAGCAGCCGGTCCATCTCGTGGAGGTCGAACCAGACGCCGTGGCGGGAGCAGACGTCGAGGATGATGCCGCTCTTCTTGCCATAGTTGCGGCGGTGCATGAGCGCCCCGCAGACGACGCATGGACGGTAGGCCGCCTGGCCGTCCGGGTTGGCCGGCTTCTCCGGCGGCGGCAGGCTGACCGGCCCGCTGGTGCCGAGCTCGGGCAGGCTGCCGGCGCGCGCCCGCTCCACCATCACCTCGAAGATCTCGCGGTCCACCCACAGGCCGCCGCAGACGCCGCAGTCGAAGACCGCCACGTTGGCCCTGCCCAGCCGCCGGCTGGCGAGTGCCCTCGGTTCCGGGCGGGGTGGGCAGGAGGGGCAGCGGAGATCTGTCCCGGGGCGGGAGGCCTGAGCCCCCAGGACCGGGGTGCCGCAGCCGTGGCAGAAGCGGGCGCGGCGGCTCACCCGCGCCATGCAGCCCGGGCAGAGGGTGTCCAGATCCTTCTCGTGGAGGGTGAACTCGGAGCTGCAGAAGCGGCAGGTAGCCGCACCGATCTCGCGCGGCGCGCCGCAAGACGAGCAGCGTACCACCGCCGCGTCGTGCCCCTGCGGCTGGGGGACCGTGAGCACGCCGCCGCACGAGCAGGACAGCCGCGAGCCCACGGCGTGGCCGGTCACGTCGAACTGGCGGCTGCAGCCCGGGCAGGCGAGGAGGAAGCGCACTCGAGAGTCTCCAGAGTCTTCTATTCGTATCGCAACGCTTCCAGCGGGTCTACCCGGGTAGCGCGGCGGGCCGGCAGGTAGTTGGCGAGCAGGGCCACGGCGAGCAGCACCAGCGGCACCAGCGCGAAGGTCGCCGGGTCCGAGGGGCTGACGCCGTAGACCTGATCGGTGAGCAGCCGCACCGCGAACCAGGCCAGCACCAGCCCCGCGATCACCCCCGCCAGCACCAGGCCCATCCCCTGCCGCACCACCATGCGCAGCACCTGCCCGCGGTGGGCGCCCAGGGCCATCCGGATGCCGATCTCGTGGGTGCGCTGCGCCACCGAGTAGCTGATGACGCCGTAGACCCCCACCGCGGCCAGCACCAGGGCGAGGCCGGCGAAGAGGCCGAGCAGCACGGTCTTGAAGCGGCTCTGGGCAAGGGCCTGGGAGACCACCTCCTCCAGGCTCCGCACCTGGTCGACGGGGATCTCCTTGTCGGCGGCGGTGACCACCTGACGCAGGACGCCGGCGAGGTCCTCGGGCTCCCGGCCGCTGCCCGCGCGCACCACCAGGGCGGCGGAGACGACGGGCGTCTGGAGCTGCGGCCAGTAGGTCTGCATGTCCGGCTCTTCGCCGAGATCGCGGTTGCGCACGTCCCC
>DASPJI010000744.1:0-3796 GCA_035628695.1 Thermoanaerobaculia bacterium
CTCGCCGGCAAGGGGCGCGAGCTGGTGCTCTACACCCTGACTGCGGCAAAGAACGAGGCCGCCCCCCTGGGCAAGCTCCACGGCCAGTACCTGCAGCGCCTCCCCTCGGCGGTGGCGCGCCTGATGGCGGACGGCGGCACCACGCCGCCACCGACCCCGACCCTCCCGACGGCCCCCGGCAATCTCCAGGCTTCGGCGCTCTCCGCCACCGAGGTCCAGCTCTCCTGGAGCGACAACTCCTCCAACGAGGACGGCTTCCGGGTCGAGCGCTCGGTCGCCGGCGGCGCCTTCCTGGAGGTCCAGACCGCCGGCACCAACGCCACCGGTGCCCGCGTGACCGGCCTCGCGGCCGCCACGGCCTACACCTTCCGTGTGCGCGCCGCCAACTCCGCCGGCTTCTCGGCCTACAGCAACAGCGCCGCGGCCACGACGCTGACGGCGCCGGTCACCCCCGCGGCCCCGGCGGCTCCCACGACCCTCCAGGCCCAGGCACTCTCCGGCACGGAGGTCCAGCTCACCTGGACCGACAGCTCCTCCAATGAGGATGGCTTCCGGGTCGAGCGCTCGACCGCCGGCGGCGCCTTCCTGGAGATCCAGACCGTCGCCGCCAACGCCACCGGCAGCCGCGTGACCGGCCTCACGGCGGGCACCGCCTACACCTTCCGCGTCCGCGCCGCCAACGCCGCCGGTCTCTCGGCCTACAGCAACAGTGCCTCGGCCACGACCACAGCGCCGGTAGCCACCACGGTCCCGGCCGCGCCCAGCAGCCTGGCGGCCAAGGCGACCTCGGCCACCCAGATCCAGCTCACCTGGCGGGACAACTCCGGCAACGAGGCGAGCTTCCGCATCGAACGCATCATCAACGGCCGGTGGACCGAGATCGCCAGCGTCGCCGCCAACTCCACCAGCGCCAGCGTCTCCGGCCTCATCGCGTCGACCTCCTACTCGTTCCGCGTGCGGGCGGCCAACTCCGCCGGCTATTCGCCCTACAGCAACACCGCCAAAAGCTCGACGCTGCGGAGCTCGGTCACACCGCCCGCCGCGCCGAGCAACTTCTCGGTCACCTACCTGGGGAGCGGCACGGTCCGGTTCACCTGGACCGACAACTCCACCAACGAGACCAACTTCCGGATCGAACGGATGATCGGCGGGGTCTACAAGGAGGTCCTGGTGACCGGTGCCAACCTCAACACCGTGAACCTCGGCGGGCTCACCGATGGCGCCTCCTACAACTTCCGCATGCGGGCGAGCAACGGCGCCGGCTACTCGGGCTATAGCAACGGCGACAACGTCAATATGTGGAAGGGGCGCCGGCGCCGCTGATCCCTCAGTCCCTTCGCGTCCCTTCCCCTCGGGGTGAGCGGCCGGGTCTCCCGGCCGCTTTTTTTATGGCATGGGTCCTGCACAAGTTGGCCGTCGCAGAAGTTGTATCCGTGGAATCGCTCCCCCGGGGGTGCACGCCGTAGTGAAGCAAGGAGAGCCTTGTAGATGACCGACTCGATCAATCTCCTCTACATCATGGGCCACGGCTATTCGGGCTCGACGCTCCTGACGTTCCTGCTCGGGGCGCATCCCGAAATCGCCACGGTGGGTGAGATGGGCATTGCCCCCAAGGCCAAGGGCAAGGGCAAACCGGAGGAGTTCCTTTGCTCTTGCAAGACCCCGATCCGGGAGTGTGATTTCTGGCACCAGGTCACCCGGGGGATGGAAAAGCAGGGCTACAAGTTCGACGTCTGGGAGACCGCCCACGAGTTCCGGGCCAACGGCGGCGGCGTGACCGACGCCGTCCTGCGTGCGGTGCAGCGCGGGCCGCTGTTCGAGACCGCGCGCCGGGTCGCCCTCGGCACCCTTCCGGGGGCCCGCCGCGAGCTCGGCCGCATCCTCCGCTACAACGAGGCCCTGGTGCGGGTGGTCACCGGCATCAAGAGCTGCTGCACGTTCCTCGACAGCTCGAAGCGCCCGGAACGCGCCGTCTACCTCCGGCGGGTCCCCAGCTTCGACGTCAAGGTGATCCACCTCGTGCGCGACGGCCGGGCCGTCTCCTACTCCTCGATGAAGAACCTGGGCCTCGGCCCCGAGGCAGCGGCGGAGTCGTGGATCGCCGACAACCGGTCCTCGGAGCATGCCCGGCGCCACTTCCCCTCCGATCGCTGGATGTCCCTGCGCTACGAGGACCTCTGCGCCAATCCGCCCGAGGTCCTCGGCCGCATCTACCAGTTCGCCGGCGTGCAGCCGAAGAACGGGATGCAGGATTTCCGCGCCGTGGAGCAGCACATCATCGGCAACCGCATGCGGCTCTCCAACACCTCGGAGATCCGTCTCGACGAGAAATGGAAGACCGCCCTCACCCCCGAGCAGATGAAGGCCATCGAGAGCCGGGTGGGGGCGATGAACCGGAGGTATGGCTATGACGGTCTCTGAGACGGTCTCCGGGGTGGCGCGGACCACCCTCCAGGAGCGTCCTGTTCATAAGGAAAGGTCCCACGACGCGGAGCGCCCCGCCGAGAGGACGACGCGCCGGCCGCTCCGCCCGGGTGAGCCGGCGCGGGTGGCCGTGGTGGGCGCCGGCTACGTCGCCAACTTCCATCTGGAGATCCTGGCCGAGATGCCGGACGTCCAGGTGGTCGCGGTCTGCGACCCCGCCCTCGACCGGGCGCGGGAAGCGGCGGCGAAGTTCCACATCCCGAACGCGGTCGCCTCGGTGGACGAGTTGCCTGCCCTGGGCGTCGAGGTCGCGCACGTCCTCGTGCCGCCGGACCTGCACGTTACGGTGACCCGCCGGCTGCTGGAGCTGGGGATCGGCGCGCTGGTCGAGAAGCCTCTGGCCCTCTCCAGCGCCGACGGCCGCGAGCTGCAGCGGCTCGCCGGCGAGCGCGGGCTCCCCCTGGGGGTCAACCACAACAACGTCCATCACCCGGCGTTCTCCCGCCTCCTCAAGCACGTGCGCATGGGGCGCATCGGCCGGCTGGAGCATGTCCAGATCTGCTTCAACATGCCTCTCGCCCAGCTCGAGGCGGGCGACTTCTCGCACTGGATGTTCCGCGCGCCGCGCAACATCGTCTTCGAGCAGGCGCCCCACCCGCTGAGCCAGCTCCACGCCCTGATCGGCCGGGTGCTGTCGGCGCGAACGACCCTCCTCGGCACGCGCGAGCTGCTGCCGGGGCAGGTCTTCCACGACCGCTGGCTGGTGGCCGCCCGGGGTGAGCGCGGCACGGCGGAGATCTACCTCGCCTTCGGCCAGCCGTTCCAGCGCTGGACGATCCAGGTCCTTGGCACCGACGGCTCGGCCGAGGCCGACCTGGGCAACAACTTCTTCTCCTACGAGGAGAAGACCCCCTGGCTCGAGTTCTGGAACACCTTCCTGGCGGGCACCCGCCGAGCCCGCTCGCTGGCCGGCGACGCCACCGCGAACCTCGGCCGCTACGCGGGCTACACGCTGGGCATGACCCGGCGTCAGGACTACTACTTCGTCGGCATGCGCCGCTCGGTGCGGGCCTTCTACGCGGCGCTCCGCGCCGGCCGGGACATCCCCGGCGACGCCGGCCAGGGAGCCGAGGTGCTGGAGTGGTGCGAAGCCGTGGCTGAAGTGGCCGCGACGCCGGCCGCGTCCTCCCAGCCCGCGCTGCTGCCGGAGCCCGGGCCCGCGCGGCCGGGCGAGGTGGTGGTGCTCGGCGGCAACGGCTTCATCGGCCGGCGGGTGGTGAGCAAGCTCCTGGAGCGCGGCCTCCCCGTCTCGGTGGTGGTCCGCCGCGCCCACAGCCTGCCCCCCGAGATCTCCGAGCCGGCGCGCGCCGGC
>DASPJI010000745.1:0-2789 GCA_035628695.1 Thermoanaerobaculia bacterium
GAGTCCGTGCTCGGCCCGGACTACAAGATCGTCGAGATCGGCTTCGACGTGCCCGGGCCGGGCGCCGTGGACCAGCCCTGGCACCGTGACTTCCCCGCGCCCGACGAGACGCTGGTCGGCCGGCGGCTCAACTCGCTGGCCTTCAACCTCACCTGCGTGGACGTGTTCGAGGACATGGGGCCGTTCGAGATCGCCCCCGGCACGCAGTGGGACGACCCCACGGAGTTCGAGCACGGCATGTTCCCGCCGAAGTCGCTCTACGGCCGTTACGAGAAGCGCGCCCAGAAGAAGATGCCGCAGATGGGGGACATCTCGGCACGGTCGGCCCTCACCATCCACCGCGGCACGCCCAACCGGTCGAACACTTCACGCCCGGCGCTCGTCCTCGGCGCCGACGCGCCGGGGGGCATCAACGCCGAACGGCACGACTTGCAGTTTACCCGGGGGTACTACGACCGGCTGCCCGACGAGCTCCGCCGGCACCTGACGTGCCGGGTCGTCGACGAGCTCGAGCCGATCGTCCAGGCTCACACCATCGAGGGCCTGGTGATGGGCGCGGCCTGACCCGCTACGCCAAGTCGAGGCTGACGAGCTGCGTCCCGGTCTCGTCCTTGAGCTCCAGCGCGATCTCCACCTGGTCGCCGGGGGAGACGGGGACGCGCCGGTTCAGGTTCTGGATGGTCCACCCCCAGTGGGTCGGCGGCGCGTGCGGGGAGGTGGTGAGCTGCACCTGCTCGTCGAGATGGGCGCGGAAGAAGACCGCGATCCCCCCCAGCACGCCCTCATGGACGATCTTCAGGGGCATCCGGAAGCTCTTGCCGGGGAGGTCGATGTCATCGTCCCGCAGGTCGATGTCCAGAAACCGGCACTCCTCGGACAGGATCTTCGGCTCGAAATGGGGCTTGCCCGCGATCACGGTCCGCCGGGACGCGGGATTGCGCGCCGACTCCTCCAGGGCCCGCAACAGAGGCTGGAAGTCCAGCCCATAGAGATGACGGAGCTCCTCGGTCTCGGAGCGCAGCCGGTCGGCATCGGTCACCGTAGCCACCGCCTCGACCCCCAGGCCGCAGACCTCCAACCGGTAGGGGAGCAGCCGCCCGCCGGGCCGGAGCAGACGGCGCCGCGCGTCCGCGAGGACCGGCAGGATGCTCTCCTCGAACGGATCGACGCCCAGGATCTCGTGGATGATGAGGTCGGCCGGCTCGTCGAGCTCCACGTCGCGGCTGTTCGCCACTCGCAGCTCGATCCGGTCGGCACAGCCGCTGGCCGCGAACATCTCGGCCGCCACCTCGGCGATCCGCGTCTCCTCGATGGCGATCACCTTGCGGGCGCCCGCCTTGGCGGCGAAGATCGAGAGGATGCCCGAGCCGCAGCCGATCTCGACCACCGTCCTGCCCGGCGCCTGCCGCTCGATGGCCGACCGGTAGCTCATCACGCGCACGGCGTCCCGCAACATCCTGAGATGCGGCACCGCGGAGCCGAACCCGTTGCCACGCAGGGCCGGGCTCAGGAGAGGATCGGCGATGCCGCCGGCCGGCACCAGGATCCCCTGCGCCAGCATCGAATCGACCACGAGCACGAAGCTCTCCTCGTCGATCTCCCACTCCTGCCGGAGCCGCTCCAGCACCTCCCGGGGAGTCGCCGCGGCCGAGAAGCCGAGCAGGACCGGGATGGCTTCGGGCTTGATCTCGCTCGGCGAGCGCGTCGTCGTCGCCACCAGCAGGCCTGGGGTCTGGACCCTGAGCCGAAGCTGGCGCGAAACAAAGTACCGGGTCTCCCAATCCATCCCTGATCCCCTTTCCAGAGCTCGCGAGAGTGTAACCCGGTCCAGGGAGTGATAGCGTTTCGCGCATTCTCAGGAGGAGCGTCCCATGCGCCGACCCGTGCGCCGGCCCGTCCGCCGGTCCCGAGCCCTCGTGGCTCTCCCTCTCGCCGTCCTCTTGGCCGTTCCTGCCGCGGCCCAGGACGACCAGCCGCCGCTGCTGCCCGAGTCGGTGATCCGGGTGCTGGCCGGCGAGCTGTCGGGCACGGAGGCCAAGCGGACCGTCCAGGACCTCACCCTGTTCCACCGGATGCGCGGCTCCCGCGGCTTTCAGGCCGCCGCGGGGAGGATCCGCGACCGCGCCCGGGAGTACGAGCTGCAGCAGGTGGAGATCGTCGACCTCCCGGCCGACGGCAAGGTCTTCTACGGCACCCAGCGCTCCCGTCCAGCCTGGGACGCCGAGTTCGCCGAGCTGTGGGAGCAGGAGAAGGAGGAAGGGGGCGGCTGGCGCGACGCCCGCCTCGTGACCTCCTGGGAGACCCGGCCGGTGAGCTTGGCGCAGGACAGCGCCTCCGGCGAGGCCGCGGCCGAGCTCGTGGACGCCGGCGCGGGCACCCGGGAATCCGACTACCAGGGCAAAGACGTGAAGGGGAAGCTCGTCCTTGTCTCCTCCCAGCCGAGCTCGGCGGCACCGCTCGCCGTGGAGCGCTTCGGCGCGGCCGGCCTGGTCTCCTATGCCCAGAACCAGGTGAGCGCCTGGTGGAAGGAGGACGAGAACCTGGTGCGCTGGGGGCACATGGGGACCTTCCCGGCGCCCCGCACCTTCGGCTTCATGGTCTCCCTCCAGCAGGCCCGCGCCTGGCAGGAGCGACTCGCCCGCGGCGAGACGGTGCGCCTGCGGGCGAGCGTCCGCGCCGGCCAGCACCCGGGCTCGTACGGCATACCCACCGCGGTCCTCCCCGGCGCGGACCCGGCGGTGGCGGGGGAGGAGATCGTCCTCTCCTGCCATCTCGACCACCAGCGGCCC
>DASPJI010000746.1:0-5145 GCA_035628695.1 Thermoanaerobaculia bacterium
CCACCCAGGCGATGTCGCGGGTGCGCCAGGCGTTCGGCGTCGAGGTGCCCCTGCGTGCCCTGTTCGAGGGGCCCACCGTCGCCGAGCTGGCGCGCGTCGTCGAAGCGGGCCTGGCTGACCTGGCGACGGCCGGGCCGGAGGCGCCCCCCCTGGTCCCCATGCCGGCGGCGATGCGGGCGGGCGAGCTGCCGCTCTCCTTCGCCCAGCAGCGCCTCTGGTTCCTCGACCGCCTGGTGCCGGACAACCCCTTCTACAACATGTTCGGCGCGGTGCGGCTCGCCGGCCCGGTGGACGTGCCGGCCCTGCGCGAGGCTTGCCGCGAGATCGCGCGCCGTCACGAGGTGCTACGCACCACTTTCCCCTCGGTGGCGGGCCGGCCGGTCCAGGCCATCGCCGCCGAGCCGCCCCCGGGGTTCCCGCTGATCGAACTGGGCGGGCTGCCGGAAGCGCCGCGGCGGGAGGAGCTGGAGCGCCTCGCCAACGCCGAAGGCCGGCGGCCGTTCGACCTGACGCGCGGGCCGGTCTTCCGCGCCGCCCTGCTGCGGCTGGGCGAGGCCGAGCACTCGCTCTTTTTCAACCTCCACCACATCGTTTCGGATGGCTGGTCGCTGGGCGTCCTCCACCGCGATCTCGCCGTGCTCTACGGCGCCTTCCACCGTCGGCAGCTCTCCCCCCTCCCCGAGCTGCCGGTCCAGTACGCCGACTTCGCGGTCTGGCAGCGCGGCTGGCTCCAGGGGGAGGCGCTGCGCGCGCGTCTGGACTACTGGCGGGGCCAGCTCGAGGGCATGCCCGAGGTGCTGGAGCTGCCCACCGACCGGCCACGGCCGGCCATCGAATCGTTCCGCGGCGCCGGCGCCCCCTTCCCGCTGGCGGCGCCGCTGGTGCGCCGGCTGTCGCTGCTCGCCCGCCGCCGTGGCGCGACGCTCTCGATGGTGGTCCTCGCCGGCTTCAAGGCGCTCCTCGCCCGGCTCTCCGGCCGCGGCGACGTCCCCGTGGGCGTGGCCATCGCCGGCCGCAACCGCCGCGAGACCGAGGAGCTGATCGGCTTCTTCGTCAACACCCTGGTCCTGCGCACCCAAGTCTCCGGCAGCGCCGGCAGCGTCGGCGCGGGGGGCTTCGGCGACCTGGTCGCCCGCGTGCGGGAGACCTCCCTCGGTGCCTACGCCCACCAGGACCTCCCCTTCGAGAAGCTGGTGGAGGAACTGGCGCCGGACCGCGACCTCGGCCGCAACCCGCTCGTCCAGGTGACGTTCGGCTTCCACAACTTCCCCCGCCGGGAGGTCGAGACCGGCGGGCTCGTGCTGATACCGCCGTCCGAGGAGGCGGTCGGCACCGGCACCTCCAAGTTCGACCTGTCGCTCCACCTCTTCGAGGCGGACGGGGCGCTCCAGGGGACGCTCGAATACAACCTCGACCTGTTCGACGAGCCCACGGCGCGGCGCTTTACCGGCCATCTCGCGACGCTGCTCGCGGCAGCCGTGGAGGATCCCGAGGTGGAGCCGGCCCTGCTGCCGCTTCTCTCCGAGGCCGAGAGCCACCAGCTCCTGACCGCCTGGAACGACACGGCCTCCCCGTACGAGCGTGACCTGACGGTGCACGAGGTCTTCGATCTCCAGGTGGAGGCGAGGCCGGACGCCGTGGCGGTGATTGCGGGAGACGAGCACCTGACCTACCTCGGTCTCGCCCGCCGCGCCCGCCGGCTGGCCGCGGACCTCCGCGCGCTGGGCGTCGGCCCGGAGGAGGTCGTCGGGCTTCGCGCCGAGCGCTCGGCCGGTCTTCCCGCGGCCATGCTGGGCATCCTCTACGCCGGCGCCGCCTATCTCCCCCTCGATCCCGAAGCTCCCGAAGAGCGGCTCGCCCTGATGCGCGAGGAGGCGGGGGTCCGGTTCGTCGTGTCAGGGGGGGCGGTGATGCCTCCCGCTGCTCCAGGTCAGGAGGGGGGCTCTCCTTCCTCCCTCGCCTACGTCATCTACACCTCGGGCTCCACCGGACGTCCGAAAGGCGTCGCGGTCCCGCACCGCGGCATCGTGCGCCTCGTCCGGCAGGCCGGCTACGCCCGTCTCGACGCGGACGAGACCCTGCTCCAGGTCGCGCCCGTCTCCTTCGACGCCTCCACCTTCGAGATCTGGGGGGCGCTGCTCAACGGCGGCCGGCTGGTGATGATGCCGCCGGAGAAGCCGACGCTGGACGGCATCGGCGATGCCCTGGCCCGGCATGGGGTGACGACGCTCCACCTCACGGCCGGCCTGTTCCACGCCATGGTGGAGGAGCGCCTCGGAGCGCTCGCGGGGTTGCGCCAGCTCCTCACCGGCGGCGACGTGCTCTCGGCGCCCCACGTGCGGCGGGCGGCCGCGAGCCTCCCGCATTGCCAGGTCATCGCCTGCTACGGACCCACCGAGGGGACGACCTTCACCTCCGTCCATCTCATCGATCCGAACGGAGCCGGGCACCTCGATACCTCCGTCCCTCTCGGCCGGCCGATCGGCAACACCCGAGTCCTGGTGCTGGACCGCTCGCTCCTGCCGGTCCCCGTGGGCGTGGCGGGGGACCTGGCGGTCGGCGGTGACGGCCTCGCCCGGGGCTACCTCGGCCGGCCGGACCTCACCGCCGAGCGCTTCGTGCCGGATCCTTACCCAGGCGACAGCCCTGGCGGGCGGCTCTACCTCACCGGCGACCGGGTGCGGCACCTCGCGGACGGCACGCTGGAGTTCCTGGGGAGGTTCGACACCCAGGTCAAGGTGCGCGGCTTCCGGGTCGAGCCCGCCGAGGTCGAAGCCCATCTGGCCGAGCACCCGGCGGTGCGGGCGAGCGCGGTGCTGGCGCACGAAGAGGAGCGGGGGGACCGCCGCCTCGTCGCCTATGTCGTGCCGGATCCGGAGTACGCGGCGGCCGGCGGCGATTCCGGAGGTGAGGCGGCGGCCCGGCAGGTCGAGGCGTGGACGCGGATCTTCGACGACACCTACCGCGCCGACGTCCCCGATGCGACGTTCAACACCGTCGGCTGGGTCAGCACCGCGACCGGGTTGCCGCTCTCCCGGGAGGAGATGGGGGAGTGGGCGGAGGACGCGGTGGACCGCATCCTCGCTCTCGCGCCCCGCCGCGTCCTCGAGATCGGCTGCGGCACCGGGCTCCTGCTGTTCCCCATCGCGCCGCACTGCGAGCAGTACACCGGCACCGACATCTCCCCCCGCGTCCTCGCTTCCCTCGCGGAGCATCTGGGGGACCTGGGCTCCCGGGTGCGGCTCCTGGAGCGGCCGGCCGACCGCTTCGACGGCATCGAGGATGAGTCACTCGACCTGGTGATCCTCAACTCCGTCGTCCAGTACTTCCCCGACGCCGACTACCTGGCCACCGTGCTGGAGCGGGCGGTTGCGGCCGTGCGTCCCGGCGGCGCGGTCTTCCTGGGCGACGTGCGCAGCCTGCCGCTGCTCGACGCCTTCTATGCCTCGGTGGAGCTGGCGCAGGCGGAGCCCGGCTGCCCAGCGTCGCGGATACGCCGGCGTGCCGAGACGCGGCGCCTGCAGGAAAACGAGTTGGTCGTCGCTCCCGCTTTCTTCGCCGAGTTGGCGCGGCGGCTGCCCGGGATCTGCCGGGTGGAGGTCCATCCGAAGCGCGGCCGTGCGCACAACGAGCTGACCGCCTTCCGCTATCAGGTCGTCCTGCGGGTAGGGGAGAAGCCTCCCTCCGTGGAGATCCCGTGGCGGGATTGGCGGGAGGGGATGACCCTCGAGTCCCTGCGCCGTCTCCTCGCAGGCCCGGACACCCTAGAAACCGCCCCGCTGGGAATCCGGAACATCCCCAACGCCCGGTCCGCGTCCCACGGCGTCGCCGCCGCGCTCCTCCTCCAGGAGGAGACCCTGGACGCCGCCGGGCTGCTGGCGCGGGCCGGCGAGGCGGTGCGCGGCGCGGTCGATCCCCAGGACCTGTGGGATCTGGGCCGGGGGCTCGGCTGGCAGGTAGACCTGGGCTGGGCCGATCCCGGCGCCGAGGGGCGCTTCGAAGCGGTGTTCCGCCGGCCGTCTCCCGGGGAGGAGCCGGTCTCGCTGCTGTTGCCTTCGCCCCCGGCCCCTCCGGAGAGCCGCCCCTGGAGCGCCTACACCAACGACCCGCTCCGGGGCCAGCTCGCCCGCCGCCTCGCCCCCGAGCTGCGCGCCTTTCTCGGCACCCGCCTGCCCGACTACATGCTGCCGGCGGCCTTCGTGCCGCTCGAGGCGATGCCGCTCACGCCGAACGGCAAGCTGGACCACAGGGCGCTCGCCCGGCTCGGCCTCGCCGCGGACCTCTCGCAGGGTGCCGACCGCTACGCCGCGCCGCGCACGCCCACCGAGGAGCGGCTGGCCGCGATCTGGGCGGACCTCCTTAAGGTGCCGCGGGTCGGAGCCGAGGACGACTTCTTCACGCTGGGCGGTCACTCGCTCCTCGCCACCCAGGCGGTGTCGCGGGTACGGGACGCCTTCGGCGTCGAGCTGCCGCTCCGCGCCCTGTTCGAGGCGCCGACCGTGGCCGGGCTCGCGGCGGTCATCGACAGCGCCCGCGAGGCGGACCCCGGCTTGGCGCTGCCGCCCATCGAAAGGGTGCCGCGCGACCGCCCGCTGCCGCTCTCCTTCGCCCAGCAGCGGCTCTGGTTCCTCGACCGCCTGGTGCCGGACAACCCCTTCTACAACATGTTCAGCGCCGTGCGCCTCGCCGGCGCCCTGGACGTGGCGGCCCTGCGCGGCGCCTGCCGCGAGATCACCCGCCGTCACGAAGTGCTGCGCACCACCTTCGAGGGAGCGTCGGGCCAGCCGTTCCAGGTCATCCACCCGGAGCCGGCTGCCGCTCTGACCGGTATCCTGCCCCTGATCGATCTCGGCGGGCTGCCGGAAGCGGCCCGGCCGGCCGAGCTGGAGCGGCTTGCGGCCGCCGAGGGGCGGCGCCCGTTCGACCTCCAGGGCGGCCCGGTCTTCCGCAACGCCCTGGTGCGCCTGGCCGAAGCCGAGCACTCGCTCTTCCTGAACATCCATCACATCGCCGCCGACGGCTGGTCCATGGGCATCCTCCATCGCGAGCTGGCGGCACTCTATGAGGCGTTCGCCCGGAGCCGCTCTTCGCCTCTCCCCGAGCTGCCCATCCAGTACGCCGACTTCGCCGTCTGGCAGCGCGGCT
>DASPJI010000747.1:0-2724 GCA_035628695.1 Thermoanaerobaculia bacterium
GCCGGCGCGCCGACCCGCGACAAGATCCGCTCGACCCTCGGCGGCCCGCTCGACGGCATGCTCGCCGAGCGGGTGGTGCTCTCGGAGGAGGGGGTGGTGCGGACGCCCGAGCACCTCAGCGACGAGGAGGCCGCCACCCTGCCGTGTGCCGCGGTCACCGCCTGGAACGCGCTGGTGACCGAGGGGCGGGTGGCGGCGGGCGAGACCGTCCTCGTCCAGGGGACCGGCGGCGTCTCCCTCTTCGCCCTGCAGCTCGCCAAGCTCCTCGGCGCGCGGGTGATCGCCACCTCGAGCAGCGACGACAAGCTCGCCCGGGCGCGGGAGCTCGGTGCGGATGAAGGCATCAATTACAAGGACGTGCCGGACTGGGGTGCCCGGGCGAAGGAACTGACGGGAGGCGAGGGGGTGGATCTGGTGGTCGAGGTCGGCGGCGCCGGGACGCTCCAGCAGTCGCTCCGGGCCGTGCGGATCGGCGGCCGGGTCGCCCTGATCGGCAACCTCGCCGGCACCTCGGCCGAGGTCCCCCTGACCCTGATCTTCATGCAGCGGGTGAACGTCTACGGCATCCTCGTCGGGGACCGCGAGAGCTTCGAGGCGATGAACCGCGCCATCGCGGCCCATCGCCTCCGCCCCGTCGTCGACCGCGTCTTCCCCCTGGATGACACCCGCGCCGCCTTCGAGCACATGGCCGCGGGGCGTCACTTCGGGAAGATCGTGATCGGGTTGTAGGGGGGCCTGCCTCCAAGGGGACGTCTACGCGCGAGTCCTCACCCCCCGACCCCCTCTCCCATCTCCCGCCCACCCATGCCCCGGGAGAGGGGGAGACCAGCAATTCATCTCTTGTTTTTCTCCCCCTCTCCCGGCGGGGGGCGGTTGGGAGATGGGAGAGGGGGCCGGGGGGTGAGGACTCCACGGGCAGGACGCCCCGCCTGCCTCAACGCTATCCAGCCCCTGTGCCCCCTACCTCCCCACCGCCACCGGCGCCAGCTCCGGCAGCCATCCGATGCCGGCCGCCTGTACCTGCTTGCGGAAGGCGGCCACGTCCTCGGCGAAGAGGCGGTTGAAGTCGCCGAGGACGGCGCGGACCGTGGCCTCGGCCTGCTCCAGGTAGGCGGTCTGCGTCGGGTTCGGCCCGCTCCACGCGGAGGTGAGGGCGAACTCGGCGAGCTCCACCTGGCTCAGGACGGCCGCGTCCTCGTCGACGATCCCCTTGGTGTCCGGCGGCACGAACAGCCGCTTCTCCATGTCGGAGAGCTTGCGGCGGAGCTGCCGGGCGGCCTGCTTCAGCTCCTTGTGGGGATCGGCCTCGGCGCCCCCCTCGGTGTGCCCGCGCCGCGTCCGCTCCTTGTCCTGCTGCTCGAGCCGGGCGAGGACCGCGTCGACGTCCTTGCGCGTGCCGGCGATCCGCTCGATGGCCTCCACCAGGGCGTCCCGGGCGGCGCCGGCCCGCCGGATGGCGGCCTCGCGCGCCTGCCAGTCCGCCTCCTGCATCCGGCTGCCCGGAGGGGGGAGGACCCGCACGGTGCCCCGGGCCTCCTGCTGGCCGTGCTTCACCGTGACGTTGTAGGTGCCGGGCGGCACCGCCGGGCCCCCGTCCTCACCCCAGCCGCCGCGCTCCCCCCGCGGCGGCTGGCGGAACGGGTCGCGCGAGAGGTCCCAGACCATGCGGTTGATCCCCAGCTTCGCCGGCCCCTCGAGCTTGCGGACCAGCTTGCCCGAGGCGTCCGTGATGCGGATCTCGACCTTGGGCTCCTTCCCCTTTCCGGCCTCGTCCGCCGTTTCCCCCGTGGTGGGGCCGGGCTCCTGCCGGCTCGGCGGGTCCTCCCGTAGCGGCGCCGCCGCGGCCGGCTCGCTGGTGCGGGGCAGGGCCCGCTCCCGGCTTGCCGTCCTCTCGGCCTCCTTGCGCGCCCGCTCCTTCTCGTCGTCGGGGAGCGGCAGCCCGGGGGCGTTCAGCGAGTAGGTGAGGATGGCGCCGAACGGCCGGTTCTCCCCCCGGAACTCGCCGGCGCCGGGCCGCGAGGCGCCGCCCGCCGGCATCCGGTGGTGCAGCACCGCGCCGCTCGACGGATAGAGGTGGACCGGCTTCGCCAGCGTCTCGGCCGACATCCCGCGCAGCGGCGCCACGTCGTCGACGATGTAGATGGAGCGCCCGTGCGTCGCCACCACCAGGTCGTGGTCGCGCGGGTGGACCACCAGGTCGGCCACCGGCGTCGTCGGCACGCCGTGCCGCCACGGCAGCCAGCTCTTGCCGCCGTCGAAGGAGGCGTACAGGCCCATCTCGGTGCCCAGGAAGAGGAGGTCCGGGTCGATCGCGTCCTGCTCGATCGACAGCGCCCAGCCGCGGATCTCATCGGTTGCCAAACTCTTCCAGCTCTTGCCGTAGTCGTCCGTGCGGAACACGTACGGCGTCCAGTTGGAGCGCCGGTGGTCCTCCATGACGATGAAGGCGCCGCCCCCCTCGAACTTCGACGGCCGGATGTGCGGCACCCAGGTGTTGGCCGGCACGCCGGGGAGCGCCTTCTCGACGCTCGTCCAGCTCGTGCCGCCGTCGCGGGTGACGTGGACCCGCCCGTCGTCGGTGCCCACCCAGATCACGCCGCGCTCGACCGGGCTCACGGCGACGGCGACGATGGTGGTGAAGTTCTCGGCGCCGGTGACGTCCGGGGTGAGGCCGCCGCTCGCCGCCTGCTGCTGCCACTCCTTCTTGTTGGTGGTGAGGTCGGG
>DASPJI010000748.1:0-23492 GCA_035628695.1 Thermoanaerobaculia bacterium
CGCCGTCCACCCCGCATTCAGTGATCAGCACCTCGGCCAGACGGTCCGGCAGATTCCGGCGCAGGGCTCCCAGGACGGTGCCGGGGCTCTCCCGCAGCAGCGCGTCCCAGCCGGCCTCGTCCAGATCCGTCCACTGGACCAGGAGAGGCTGAGGCGATCCCCCCGCGAGGCGCGAGCGTACGGCGAGGTGCGAGATGTCCAGCACCGACGGGCCGCTGTAGCCGCGATGGGTGAACAGGAAGCCGCCGCGGGTGGCGAAGTCTCCACCGGGTCCGGGGGCGCGCAGCGTCACGGAGAGAGAGATGCCGGCGAGCGGCGCGTGACGGGGGGGCGCGGCGGTCAGGGGGGTGAGCGCCGGATAGGTGGGATGGATCGTATGCCCCAGGCGGCTCATCAGCTCAAGGCCGGTGCCGTCGCTGCCGGTGCCCGGGAGCGACAGGCCGCCGGTGGCGACGATCACCGAGGCGGCGGCGATCTCCCCGCCGCCGCCGTCGAGCCGCACGGTCCAGGTGCCGCCGGGAGAGGAGGGGGGGACGAGGCCCGACACCATGGCCCCGAAGCGGACCTCGACGCCGCGCCGGACGGCGAGGGCCATGAGCCCGTCCCGCACGTCCCGGGCGCTGTTGGAGACGGGGAAGAGCTTGCCGGTCTCCTCTTCCAGGGCGAGGGGCAGCCCCGCCTCCTCCTCGAAGAAGCGGCGCTGCTCGGCGAGCGGCCAGGAGAGGAGGATCTTGCGCAGGGTGTTGGGCGAGGAGTCGGTGACGAAGCGCGCCGGCTCGATCTTCGACGGCAGGACGTTGCACCGCCCGCCGCCGCTCACCAGGATCTTGCGGCCACCATCCCGGGTCCGCTCGAGGAGCAGCACCCGGCCGCCCCGGCCCGCGGCGAAGATCGCCGCCACCAGCCCCGCCGCCCCGGCGCCGAGCACGGCGATGGGGAGGTCGTTCTGGGCCGCCATATTCACGTTCAAATTAGCACAGCGACCTCACCTGAAGTCATGGCTGGGCACCGCCGAGATCTCCTTGAGCGACCAGAACTTCTCTCCCTTGACCGAGATCGTGCCGTCCCTCTTCTGAAGGATGCCTTCGACCACCAGGCCGGGGGAGCCGACGATGAGCTTGCGGTGCTGCTGCAGGAGGTCCGGCGGGACGATCGCCTGTGACATGCCGGTCTCGTCCTCCAGGGTCAGGAAGAGGAGCCCCTTGGCCGTGCCGGGACGCTGGCGCACGATCACCGCGCCTGCCGTGCGGACCCTCTCGCCGTCCCGGCGGCTGTCCAGGTCGGCGGCGGGGACTACGCCGCGCTTCGCCAGCGCCTCCCGCAGGTAGGCCACCGGGTGCGGCCCCAGGGTGAGCTGGGTGCCGGCGTAGTCCGCCTGGGTCTCCTCGGCGTCGGTCATCTCGGGGAGCGGCGACGGCTCCGGGTCAGGGAGCCGGTCGAGGAGCGGGCCCGCGGGCCGGCCCAGGCGCGCCACCTGCCAGAGGGCGGCGCGGCGGGTGAGGCCCAGGGACGAGAGGGCGCCCACCCCGGCGAGCATCTGCAGCTCGTCGGTGTGCAGGCCGCAGCGGCGGACCAGGTCGTCGGCGTCGGCGAAGGGGGCCCGCGCCTGTTCGTGCTCGATCACCCGGCCCGCCTTGGCGCGCAGCCCGCGGACGAACTTGAAGCCGAGACGCAACGCGCCGGTGGCTCCAACGGCCCCCGGCTCCCGGTCCTCCCAGCGGCAACGCAAGCCCGAGGTCTGGACGTCCACCGGCCGCACCTCCACGCCGTGCCGCTGCGCGTCCTTGACCAGCGTCGCCGGGTGGTAGAAGCCCATGGGCCAGGCGTTGAGGAGCCCGAGGTAGAAGGCGGTGGGGTGGTGGGCCTTCAGGTAGGCGCTGGCGTAGGCGATCAGGGCGAAGCTCGCGGCGTGGGACTCGGGGAAGCCGTAGAGGGCGAACGAGGTGATCCCCTGTACGATCTCCTCCTGCGCCTTGCCGGTGATCCCCCGCTCGGTCATGCCGCGACGCAGCTTGTCCACGATCGCCTTCATCCGCTCCACCGACCGCTTGGAGCCCATGGCCCGCCGCAGCTCCTCGGCCTCGCCGCCGGTGAAGCCCGCCGCCACCATTGCCACCCGCAGGAGCTGCTCCTGGAAGATCGGCACCCCCAGCGTCCGCTCCAGGATCGGCTCCAGGCTCGGATGCGGATAGACCACCGGCTGCCGCTTGTTCCGGCGTTCGAAGTAGGGGCTCGCGAGGTTGCCCACGATGGGGCCGGGACGGATGATCCCCACCTGGATCACCAGGTCGTAGAAGCGCTCCGGGTGGTTGCGGGGGAGCGATGCCATCTGCGCCCGGCTCTCCACCTGGAAGACGCCGACGGTATCCGCCTGCTGCAGCATCTTGTAGACCGCCGGGTCGTCCGGCGGCAGATGCGCGAGGTCCACGTGCACCCCCTCGCGGTCGCGGATGGTCGGCACCATCTCCTCCAGCGCCGAGAGCATCCCGAGCCCCAGGAGGTCCACCTTGATGATCCCCAAGTCGGCACAGTCGTCCTTGTCCCACTGCACCACCACGCGGCCAGGCATGGACGCCGGCTCCAGCGGGACCACCTCGTCCAGGCGGCCGGCGGCGATGACCATGCCTCCCGAGTGCTGCCCCAGGTGGCGGGGCAGGTTGTGGATGCGTGTCCAGAGATCCATGAAGCGGCGGATGCGCGGCTCCGCGGGGTCGAAGCCGGCCTCGGTCAGCTCTTTCTCGAACGACTTCTCGTCCCCCCGGGCGACGTCGTAGGTCCACGAGCCGAGCTGGCCGGCGAGCTTGTCGATCTGCTCCGCCGAGTAGCCGAAGGCCTTGGCCACCTCGCGCGTCGCCGAGCGGTCGCGGTAGGTGATGACGTTGGCGGTCATCGCCGCGCCGTGGGGGCCGTACTTGGCGTAGACGTGCTGGATCACCTTCTCCCGCTGGTCGCCCGAGGGGAGGTCGAGGTCGATGTCCGGCCACTCGCCGCGCTCTTCGGAGAGGAAGCGCTCGAAGAGGAGGTCCATCTTCACCGGGTCGACCGCGGTGATCGAGAGGGCGTAGCAGACCGCGCTGTTGGCCGCCGAGCCGCGCCCCTGGGCGAGGATCCCCTCCTCCAGGCAGAAGCGGACGATGTCCCAGACGATGAGGAAGTAGCCGGCGAGGTCCAGCTTCTCGATGAGGTCGAGCTCCTTCTGGATCTGCGCCTGGGCCTTGGCCGTGAGCGGCCGGAAGCGCGCCTTGGCGCCGTTCCAGGTGATGTGGCGGAGGAAGGAGGCCGGCGTCTCGCCGGGCGGCAGCGGGTAGTCCGGGAAGCGGTACCCCAGGTCGGCGAGGGTGAAGTCCAGGCGCTGGGCCAGCTCCATGGAGCCGGCCACGGCCTCGGGCAGGTCGTCGAAGAGCCGCGCCATCTCGGCGGCGCTCTTGAAGTGCCGCTCCCGATGGGCGGCGAGGAGGGCCCCGGCCGCGTCGAGCGGCGTATGGTGGCGGATCGCCGTCAGCACGTCGTGGAGGCTCTTGTCCTCCTGGCGCGCGTAGCGCACGCCGTTGGTGGCGAGGAGCGGCAGGCGCAGGGAGCGGGCGAGGTCGGCCAGGGTGCGGTTGCGGTGCTCCTCGTCGCGCAGCCGGTGGCGCTGGAGCTCCACGTGCACCCGGCCGCCGAAGAGGCCGGCGAGCCGGTCGAGCTGCCGCTTGGCGGCGTCGGCCCCGCCGCGGGCCAGGGCCTGGGCGACCGGACCCTCGTCTCCCCCGGTGAGGCAGCGGAGGCCGGCGGCGTGCTCGGCGATCAGATCCCAGGACGCCCGGGCCTCCCCCTTGGGCCGGCCGCGGGCCGCCGCGCTCAGCAGCTTGCAGAGGTTCTTGTAGCCGGTGCGGCTCTCCACCAGGACCGTCACCCGCGTCCGGTCGGCGGGGCCCAGCTCCTCGGCTTTCTCACCGGTGGACGGAGGCGGCGGCTCGGGGAGGAGCCCCAGGGGACCGCGGTGACCTCCGGGGCCGCCGCGCCGGTGCGGCGGCGGCTCCTCGTCGAGCACCACCTCGGCCCCCACCAGCGCCTTGATCCCCGCCTGCTTCGCCGCCTGATAGAAGCGCGGCGCCCCGTAGACGCCGTTGGCGTCCACCAGCGCCACCGCCGGCAATCCCAGGGACGCCGCCTGCTCCACCAGGTCCTCGGGCAGGGAGGCGCCGTTCAGGAACGAGAAGGCCGAGGCCGCGTGGAGCTCGGCGTACTGGACCGCGGGGCCTGCCCGGCGGGAGGAGCGGCGGGGGGCTTCATAGGAGCGCTCCTTGACCTTCTCCTTGCGCGCGCCCGGGGAGGCCGAGAGCTTCTCCAGGTTGTACCCGAAGTCCCGGGACGGAGGGCCGGGCAGGGCCTCTTCGTCCGGCGCCGGCGGTGCGGGCTCATCCTCCCCGGAGCCGCCGCGCAGCTTCTCGAGGTCCAGCCACTTGCCCACCTCCCGCGCCGGGGGAGTGGGCGGATCCTCTCTCTTCTTGCTCGCCATCTCGTGCAGGGGCCCCCGCCCCATGCACCGAGCCTAGGCATCAGAAGAGCGTAAGTCAATCCTTCAGCCGGCCTTCGAAGGGGTGTAGCCCGGCGGATCGCTCGCCGGGAACGACTCCCGGGAGGCCTCGTCCACGACGTCTTCGAGGTTCTCCTCGGGCCGGACGCGCCGGGCGCCTTCCGGCAGCGGCCAGGTGCGCCCCCCGCTCCGGATCGTCTCTCCGGCTGTCTCCCCGGCCTCGGGGCCACTCTCGGCGGTGTTTCTTCCCAGGGCGCTGTAGAGGGGGCAGTGCCCCGTGGCGCCCCGGAACATCAGGGTCGCCGCTCCGAGCCCCAGGGCGGCCGAGAGAGGTGAGCGCCAGCCGCGGCGCATCGCGTAGGCCAGCAGGGCTCCGCCACCCAGCAGCGAGCCCCAGCGTTCGGTCGTTCCAACGTTTGCCTGCATAATCTCCCTCCTGTCCTCTGGTCAAGGCAAGGCTTGTGCCAGACACCGTCGTGACGGGAGCGGCGCGAGATCCGTATACCTGATTGATGAGCCTCGACTGGAAGCTCCTTCTGATGCTCCTGGGCATCCTGGGACTGATGCAGGCCGCCTGCTGGCTGCTGGCCCGGGGGCTCGGTCGGCGGCTCGAGCGCCACGTCATGGCCCTGGGAGTGGCGCTGCCCCTCGTGCTCCTGGCCCCCTGGCTCGACAGGGCCCGCCTCCTGCTCCCAGGTGACGTCTTCCTGCCGATCATCCCGGGAGCCGCGGACGTCCCGGGGCTGCCGGCGGGCCCCGCCGCGCACCGCCATGACCTCCTGAACGACACGATCTATCAGCTCCTCCCCTGGGAAGTGGAGGTGCGGCGAGCGCTCGGCGAGGCACGGCTGCCGCTCTGGTCCGACCTGCTGGAAGGCGGCAGCTCGCCCTGGATCAATCCCCAGGCCGGGGTGATGTCTCCCGTTTTCCTCCTCGCCCGCGCCCTGCCGATCCAGCACCACCTGCTGGCGGCGCTGGCGTTGAAGCTCCTCGTCGCGTTCGAGGGCGCCTGGCTCCTTTGCCGGCTGGCCGGAGCGAGCCGCGCGTCGAGCCTCCTCGCCGCGGCCGGCGCCGCGCTCGGCGGGGCGCTCCTCCCCTGGGCCCTCTTTCCCCTCAGCGCCGCGGCGGCCTGGGTACCGTGGCTGGCCTGCGGCACGATCCGGCTGTTCCGCGGAGCCGGTGGCCGGGAGGTGGCGGTCACCGCTCTCCTCACCGCGGCGCTCCTTCTTTCCGGACATCCGGAGGTCGCCGCGGTGGGAGGTCTCTTCGTGGCGCTCTGCGGCCTCGCGCTGGCGCGGCGGGCCTCCTTCCGCCGCGGCCTCGGCGCCGCCGCCCTGGCAGCCGTCCTCGGATTCGGCCTGGCGGCGCCACACCTCGTCCCCTTCGCCCTGCACCTGCCCCAGTCCCAGCGGGCGCAGGAGGCCGCGGCCTGGCAGATGCCTCCCTATCGCTTCCTCCCGTCGCGTCCCCTCTCCTGGTTCCTGCCCGGGTTCGGCCAGTTCATGCTGGCACCGATCAGCCCGCGCGCCTTCGGCATCCCTTTCCAGGGTGAGTTCCGGGGACCTTTCCACTGGGCGGACGCGGACAGCGGCTACACCGGCCTGGTGGCGTTTGCCGGCTCTCTGGCGGTCCTCGCCGCGCGTCGCCGCCGCGCCTGGCCCTTCCTCGGCTTCTCCCTGGTCTCCCTGCTGCTGGCCGCACAGTTCCTGCCGCTGGCGCACCTCATCCAGGCCGTGCCGCATCTACGGACGATGGCCTACGTCCGCTTCCTCCCGGTCGGCTGTCTCGGGCTCTGTATCGCCGGAGCCCTGGGGATCGACGCCCTGCTCCGCTCCCATCGAAGGCGCCGGGATCTCCTCGCGGCCTGGGTGGGGCTCGCCGTCGCCGCGGCCCTGAGCCTGGCGCGGCACGCGGACCTCTACGTCGCCGCCCTGTGGGTGCTGCTGGCAGCCGGCGCCGCTCTGGCCTGCTGGCGGCCACGGCTCCGGGCCTATGGGGCAGCGCTCTTGGGGACCGTGCTCCTTCTGGACCTCGGGCCGTGGGCGAGGAATCATCTTCCCACCTGCCACCCCGCGCTTTTCTATCCCCGGACCGGCTTCATCGCGATGATGGAGCGGGAGGTGGCAGCCGGCGGACCCTTCCGGGCGGCGGGCGAACAGCAGACGCTCTTCCCGTCGCTCCTTCCGGTCTATGGCGTCGCCGACGTCCGGCCGCACAACCCGCTGGCGCCCATGCCGTACCTGCACACCCTCGACGCGGCCTTCGGGTTCATGCCCTCGATGGAGGATTACTTCCCTGCGTTCGGCGGCGTTGACCATCCGTTCCTCGACTTCCTCGGCGTGCGGGTCCTGGCTTCCACCATCGGCCACGCGCCGCCGCGGACGCTGGAGCGGATCGACGACGGCAGCTTCGGCGTGTTCCGGCTCTACCGGAACCCCGACGCCCTGCCGCGCTGGTTCCTGCCGTCGGGAGTGAAGGTGATCGCGGAGCACGAGGTGACACGTTGGATCGCCAGGCTCCGGAACCCCCGGCGGGTGGCGGTCTTCGACGCGCGGGCCAAGGCCTGGGGGGGCGCTGCTGGAGACATCGGGGACGTCCGGCTGCTCGCCTCGAAGCCGGGACAGGCCTCCCTTTCGGTCCCCGGCGCGGGAGACCGGCTCCTCGCCACCTCGCTCCCCTCACCGGAGGGCTGGCGGGCCAGAGCCGTTGGGGAGCCGCTGGAGACGCTGGTGGTCAACGGCGCTTTCCTGGGGGTGCGCGTCCCCGCCGGAGCCTCCCGGGTCGAGCTGCGCTACCGGCCATCGGGGTTCGTCCCCGGTGTCCTCGCCGGAATCCTCTCCCTGTTCGTGACCGCCGCCATCCTGGCACGCGGCTTGAAGCTTCCCCGGCGGTCCGAAACGAGGAAGGGAGAGGGAGATGAAGATTCAACCAGGCCGCCCGTACCCGCTGGGCGCCACCTATGACGGTGCGGGAACCAACTTTTCCATTTTCTCCGAGGTAGCCGAGCGCGTCGAGCTCTGTCTGTTCGACCGCGACGGGGTGGAGACCCGCGTCGAGCTGCCGGAGATGACCGCGTTCTGCTGGCACGGCTACCTGCCGAACGTGGTGCCGGGCCAGCGCTACGGCTTCCGCGTCCACGGGCCCTGGATCCCGGGGGAGGGGCACCGCTGCCACCCCTCCAAGCTCCTGCTCGATCCCTACGCCAAGGCCATCGACGGAGAGGTGAAGTGGGACGAGGCGGTCTTCCCGTACCGCTTCGGCGATCCCGACGGATCGCCCAACGACGCCGACAGCGCCCCCTTCATGCCGAAGTCGGTGGTCATCAATCCCTTTTTCGACTGGGGCGGCGATCACCTGCTGGGCACCCCCATGCACAACACGGTGATCTACGAGGTGCACGTCAAGGGGTTCACCATGCGGCACCCGGACATCCCGGAGGAGCTGCGGGGCACCTACGCCGGCCTGGCCCACCCGGCGGCGATCCGCCATCTCAAGAAACTGGGGGTCACGGCGGTCGAGCTGCTGCCCGTCCACCAGTTCATCCACGACAGCCTGCTGGCCGAGCGCGGGCTGCGCAACTACTGGGGCTACAACTCCATCGGCTACCTCGCGCCGCACAACGAGTACGCCGCCGCCGGCGGCTCCCTGGGCCAGCAGGTGCAGGAGTTCAAGCAGATGGTCAAGCTCCTCCATCGGGAGGGGATCGAGGTGATCCTCGACGTGGTCTACAACCACACGGCCGAGGGGAACCACATGGGGCCGGTACTCTCCTTCAAGGGGATCGACAACGGCGCCTACTACCGTCTGATGCCGGACGACCGCCGTTTTTACATGGATTACACGGGCACCGGCAACAGCCTCAACATGCGGCACCCGCACGTGCTGCAGCTCATCATGGACTCGCTGCGCTACTGGGTGCTGGAGATGCACGTGGACGGCTTCCGTTTCGACCTGGCGGCGACCCTGGCCCGGGAGCTCCACGACGTCGACCGGCTGTCAGCTTTCTTCGACCTCATCCAGCAGGACCCGGTGGTAAGCCAGGTCAAGCTCATCGCCGAGCCCTGGGACGTGGGGGAGGGGGGCTATCAGGTGGGCAACTTCCCGCCCCTCTGGTCCGAGTGGAACGGCAAGTACCGGGACACCGTCCGCGACTACTGGCGGGGGGAGGACCAGACCCTGGGTGAGTTCGCCGAGCGCTTCACCGGCAGCTCCGACCTCTACGCCCTCAATGGGCGGCGACCGTACGCCAGCATCAACTTCGTCACCGCCCACGACGGCTTCACGCTGCGCGACCTGGTCTCCTACAACGACAAGCACAATGAGGCGAACGGCGAGGAGAACCGCGACGGCGAGAGCCACAACCGCTCCTGGAACGGTGGCGCCGAGGGGCCGACGGAGGACCCGGAGGTCAATGCCCTGCGCGCCCGGCAGCAGCGCAATTTCCTCACCACCCTGATCCTCTCCCAGGGCATCCCCATGCTCCTGGGCGGCGACGAGATCGGGCGCACCCAGGGGGGCAACAACAACGCCTACTGTCAGGACAACGAGATCTCCTGGCTCGATTGGGAGAGCGTCGACCAGGACCTGCTCGGCTTCACCTCGGCCCTGATCGCGTTTCGCCGCGAGCACCCGGTCTTCCGTCGCCGCCGCTGGTTCGTGGGCCGCTCGATCCGCGGCTCGGCGGCGCGGGACATCGGCTGGTTCCGGCCCGACGGCCGGGAGATGGGTGAGGAGGACTGGCAGCGCGGCTTCGCCAAGTCCGTCGGGGTCTATCTGAATGGCCAGGCCATCCCCAGCCTGGACGAGCGGGGCGACCGGGTGGCCGGCGCCAGCTTCTATCTGGTCTTCAACGCCCACCACGAGGCGCTCGAGTTCCAGCTCCCGCCGGCCGATCCCTGGGGAAAGCGCTGGATCTGCGTGCTGGATACGGGAGATCCGCAACACCGGCCGGGCGAGCGGCGGGGGGGCCAGCGCCAGGAGAACGCCTACGCGGCAGGCGAGCCGGTGAGTGTCGCCGGCCGTGCGGTGGTGATGTTGCAGCGGGTGGAGTAGCCGCCAAGCCGAGAGCCGCCGCCAGTCGCTAGCGGCGGCTCTCCACCCGCCGCCGGGCGCTGAAGAAGCGCTCTTCGTCGTAGAGGTCGAGCTCGCCGGCGGCGCCGCGCTGGAAGTGGCGCCGCAGCTCCATCTCCATCTCGGGCAGCACCGGGCCATCGGCGTACGACGGCAGGTCCTGGACGTCGGTGCCGCGGAGGCTGTCGAGGACGACGTGGTCCTCGTCCTCCTTGAGCAGGGCGAGGCCCACGGGGATCAGGACATGGTTGCCCGGATCTCCATGGTGGAGCGACTCCTCAGGGCTCTCAAAGGAGTGCACCCGCGGATGCGGCTCTTCGCCCGTGGGGTAGACCTCACCGCTTCCAGGGTTGACGTCGTGCAGGCGGTGCACCGGCTCGGCGCGGGCCGGGTCCGGCAGATTGGCTTCGTTCAGGGGGAGCCCCATGTCCCGGCGGCGGTGGCCCGCCGTCAGGGCCGGAGCGACCTCGACATCCAGGAACAGTGCCTTTTGCGAGCCTTCGTCCACCAGCAGGTCGTGCACCCGGCCGACGGGCTCGCCGTCGGCGGCCACGACAGTCCAGCCGCGGACGTCAGGGCCTGCGAGAGAGGAGCTCCGCAGGCTGCGCGCGGGTACCGCGTGGCCGCTCGGTCTCTGCATCACTCCCTCCCTCAAGCCGCGGCTTCCACCACCGGAGTGAGGGGCTCGCCGAGATCCGCCGTGGGATACGCCGGCACCGGCGAAACCGGCTGCTCCTGGCGCATGGCGCCCACCTCGGTCGTATTGTTCCCCACCGGCTCCCGGTCGTCGCCGAGCATCGCCATGAGACCCATGGCCAACAGCACCAACAGGACGAGCCCGAGGAGCCAGGGCCAAACACTACGCTGTTTCCGCTCAACTCTGATTTCAGCCATGTTGTGCCTCCATCGCTGTGCGTTTCACCGGCTCCGAGCGAGCTCAACCACCGTTTGGCTGAGTGGGGCGGGGCGGCTACGCCGCCCGGTGGCTCGGGCTCCGATGTCTCGTCGTCGCCCCACGCGGAAGGGGTTCTGCAAAGACCGGGCCCACTCTCTCCAACCCACCGGCCGTTATAGACTGAGCACCGCTCCATGAAATAGGAGGACACAGGGTGAGATCACTTTTCCGGATGCTCTTCTGCGCGCTCGTCCTGCTGCTCGTGCCGGGGATCGCCACTGCCGCCGAGACGGGCGCCGAGACCGGGGGGCCTGCTCCGGCGTCTGCCGCCGCCGGCCCCGCTTTCGATCCTGTCGCGGCCACCGAGGCCTACCTGGCGCGGATGAGCCCGCAGCAGCGGGCCCGCTCCGACGCCTACTTCGAAGGGGGCTACTGGCTGCAGCTCTGGGGTTTGCTCTACGGGCTCGGGGTGTTCGCCCTGCTGCTGGGGACCCGCCTCTCCGCCCGCCTGCGGGACGCGGTGCAGCGCCGGATCCGCTCCTGGCCGCTCCAGATCCTGCTCTACGCGGTGGGGTTCATCCTGCTCGTCACCCTCCTCTCGTTCCCGTTGTCGATCTATACGGACTACGTCCGCGAGCACCAGTACGGGATGTCCAACCAGACGTTCGGCGCCTGGTTCGGCGAGGAGCTGACCGGCCTCGCGGTGGGGATGGTCCTGGGCGGGCTGTCGCTCCTCGGCCTCTACACCGTGCTCCGCAAGGCCCCCCGCACCTGGTGGATCTGGGGCACGGTGGTCTCGGTCGCGTTCCTGATCATCGGCGCGCTCATCGCCCCGGTCTTCATCGCGCCGCTGTTCAACACCTACACCGAGCTGCGGGAGGAGCCGCTGCGGACCTCCATCCTCTCCCTGGCGCGGGCCAACGGCATCCCGGCCGAGCACGTCTACGTGGTGGACGCCTCGCGCCAGACCAAACGGATCAGCGCCAACGTCAGCGGCCTCGGCGGCACCCTGCGTATCTCCCTGAATGACAACCTGTTGCGGCGCACGTCGCCGGCGGCGGTGGAAGCGGTCATGGGGCACGAGATGGGGCACTACGTCTTGAATCACATCTATGAGCTGATCCTGGAGATGGGGGTGGTGCTCTTCCTCGGCTTCGCCTTCCTGCGCTGGAGCTTCGGCAAGGCGCTGGCGCGCTGGGGGGAGCGCTGGGGCGTGCGCGGCGTCGACGACCCGGCGGGGCTGCCGCTCTTCGCGGCGCTGTTCTCCCTCTACTTCTTCATCATGACTCCGGTCACCAACACCATCATCCGCTCCAACGAAGCGGAGGCGGACATCTACGGCATCAACTCGTCGCGCCAGCCCGACGGCTTCGCCGAGGCGGCGCTGCTGCTGGGCGAGTACCGCAAGATGGCGCCGGGCCCCCTGGAGGAGTGGATCTTCTTCGATCATCCCAGCGGCCGGAACCGTATTCTCATGGCGATGCGGTGGAAGGCCGAGAACGCCGGGAAGGATGGCGAGCCGCGATGAGCGATGCCCCGCCGGGCACCGGAGGGGGGGAGGGAGGCCTGCGCAACTGCGACATCGTCATGAAGGGGGGGATCACCAGCGGCGTGGTCTACCCCTCGGCGGTGTGCGAACTGGCGAAGGCGTTCCGGTTCCGCAACATCGGCGGCACCTCGGCCGGCGCCATCGCCGCCGCGGCCACGGCGGCGGCCGAGTACGGCCGGCGGGAGGGGAAGGGGACGGCCTTCGAGGGCTTGGCCGCGCTACCGGGGCGGCTCGCCGAAAAGCTGCCGGATGGCAGATCGCGGTTGCTGTCGTTTTTCCAGCCGAGCACCGAAACGAAGCCGCTGTTCGAAGTCTTCGTCACCGCCGTCGAAGGAGGAGGCAAGGCCCGGCTGATCGCCCGCGTCGTCCGGCGGGTCCTCGCGGGGTTCCCCGTAGGTGGCTGGATCGGAGCCCTCGTCGTCGGCCTCGTGCCGCTGTTGGCGCTCGTCGCTGCGTGGCTTGCCGTGGATTCACTGCCCCTGCGCCTGGGATTGGGACTGGCCCTCCTCTGGCAACTGGTCCTTATCGTGGCGGCGGCGGTGGCCGGGAGCGCCGCCGCGCTGATTGGTCGCGCGGCGCGGGCGATCCCCGAAAATGGTTATGGTTTGTGCCGCGGCTATGACGCCGCGCGGGAGGGGGCGCACCCTCCCGCCGATCCGCCGCCGCTGACCGAATGGCTGGCCGATTTCCTCAACGAGCTGGCGGGCAAACCCCGGAGAGACGAGCCGCTGACCTTCGGCGACCTCGAAAGCGGAGCGCCGGGCACCTCCATCTGCCTGCGCATGATGACCTCCAGCGTCACCCTCGGCCGCCCCTTCCAGATGCCCTTCGAAAAGGTTTTCTACTTCCGGGAGTCACAGCTCCGCGACTATTTTCCGGCGTGGGTGGTGAAATGGATGGTGGATCATCCCAACCCCAACGCCAAGACCTCGCCCATGCTCGGCGGGGAGACGCTATGCCCCCTGCCGGGGCCCGCGGACCTGCCGGTGGTCGTGGCGGCGCGGATGAGCCTCAGCTTTCCCATCCTGATCAGCGCCGTGCCGCTCTACGCGGTGGACTGGCGGACGCCGAAGGAGTCCGGGCCTCCCGAGCCGGAGACCTGCTGGTTCTCCGACGGTGGCCTGGGCAGCAACCTGCCCATCCACTTCTTCGACGCGCCGCTCCCGCGCTGGCCGACGGTGGCGATCAACCTCGCCGAGAAAGACCACATTCAGGCCAGGGAGAAGGACAACGTCTGGCTGGCCAAGGACAACCGGGGCGACATCCTCGAGTCGTGGACCCGCTTCGACGGCCTGACCGGCTTCGTCCTCTCGCTGGTCAACGTGATGCAGAACTGGCGGGACGAGACGCTCGCCAAGATGCCGGGCTTCCGGGACCGCATCGCTCATATCGATCTCGGACCGGGGGAGGGGGGGCTCAATCTGGTGATGGGGGAGGAGGCCCTGAAGCGGCTGACGGAGCGCGGCACCTGGGCCGGGATCAAGCTGCGCCGGCGTTTCACGGAACCGCCGGGCGAAGAGGACAAGCTCTCCTGGGAGAACCAGCGGTGGGTACGCTATCGCTCCTTCATGGCAGCCGTGGAAGAGATGCTCGGCGAATTCAAGGCCGTCTACCGGCAGCAGGACCCCGGAGAGCCGTCCTATAAGGATCTGATCGAGCTGAGGAAGCCGCCCTCGTACCCCCTCAAGAGCAAGAAGCTGCAGAAGCGGTTCCTGGAGATGACGGAGCGCCTGATGGAACTGGCCGACCGATTGGAAGCCGAGCCGACCTTCGGCGAGGCCGATCCGCCAAGCCCTTCCGGCGACCTGCGCGTCGTCCCCCGGCTCTGAAGCTCCTTTTCATACGGAGGAAGGACATGCACGAGTACCGCACCCGCCGCCGGGTGGAGTTCGTCGACACCGACCTGAGCGGGATCGCTCACTTTTCCCGCTATCTGGTCTTCATGGAGAACTGCGAGCACGAGTTCCTGAACGCGCTGGGGCTGAGTGTCTTCATGGAGATGGACGGCCAACGGATCGTCTGGCCGCGGGTGGCGGCCTCCTGCGAGTACCTCTCGCCGGCGCGCTTCGAGGACGTGCTGGAGGTCCATCTCAAAGTCCTTCGCAAGGGGGGCAAGTCGCTCACCTATGGCTTCGAGATCACCCGCGAGGGGACCCTCGTCGCCCGCGGCCGGACCACGGCGGTCTGCTGCGTCCTCGACGGCTCCGAGGTGAGGTCCATCCCCATCCCGGAGACGATCGCCGGCCGGATCGAGGAGGCGCCGGAGTAGGGCCTCGGTATACTTCCCGACTCGACTTCTCTTTGAGGGAGATCACCCATGGCGAAGAACGGCATCGACCTGTCCAAGCTGTCCATCCCGGAATTGCAGGCCCTCGCCCAGGAGGTTCAGGAGGAGATCGTGAACCGCCGGGAGACGGAGAAGCAGCGGGTGCTCGACCAGATGCGCGAGCTGGCGGGGAGCATCGGCATGAGCCTGGAGGAGCTGATCCTCACCCAGCGCGGCGGGCGCGCCGCCAAGACCGGAGCCGCGGTCAAGTACCGTCACCCGGAGAACCCGGAGCTGACCTGGTCCGGGCGCGGCAAGCGCCCACAGTGGTTGAACGACGCCCTGGCCGAGGGTAAGAGCCTGGAAGACTTCGCCGCCGAGTAGGCCCTCGCCCCCCGGGCCCCCTGCGCGCCGGCTTCTTCAATCCTTCGGAGCGGTCTCCGACCTCAGCCCCTGATAGAGGGCAGCGCCAAGCGTTGCGCCCAGCAGGGGGCCCAGCCAGTACACCCAATGGGCCTGCCAGAGGCCGGAAACCAGAGCCGGACCAAAGGAGCGGGCGGGGTTCATGGAAGCACCCGTCACAGGTCCGCCCCAGAGCGCATCCAGGGCTACCGTCCCGCCGATCGCCAGCGCGGCGAGCTGGCCTACGGCCCGCGTGTCCGTAGCGACCGAGGTGATCACGAACATGAGCACCGCGGTCAGCAGGATCTCGACTCCGAACGCCTGGAACGAGGTACCGGACGGAAGGGTGGCCCCGAGACGTCCAGCCGTCCCGAAGAGCGCCCGGAGGGTCAAGGCTCCCATGACCGCTCCCATGAGCTGGCCCGCGATGTAGAGAGGGACATCACGCCATGGGAAATGCCGGATCCAGGCGAAGGCCATGGTTACAGCCGGGTTGAAGTGGGCCCCCGAGACATGCCCGAGCGCGGCGATCATGACCATGATGACCAGGCCGAAGCTTGCCGATACCGCGGCGTGGCCCAGAGATCCCGTCGCCGCGTCGACCATGATGGCCCCACAGCCGCACACCACGAGAGCGAACGTACCGACCGCTTCCGCCAACGATCGGCGCACAAGAGAAGGTTTCATGGAGGCGATCACCCCTGACGGCGTTGCAGCAGGGAGAGCAGGTAGCGGATACGAGTCAGCAGGTCGTCGGCAGCTCTCTGAAAGGCTGCTTCCCGCGTCGCGTCATCCCCCTCCACGCTGGAAGGATCGGGAATGCTCCAATGGATGCGCTCGGGAGCACCGGGGAAGATGGGGCAGGTCTCGCTGGCCCGGTCACAAACCGTGATCACGTAGTCGAACTGCTGGTCCAGAAATTCGTTCAGATGCTTGGATCGCAGGCCGCTGCTATCGATCCCCCGGGCTGCCATGGTCTTGGCTGCCAGTGGATGAACGCGGGTCACCTCTGTGCCGGCGCTGGCCACTTCGACCCTGTCCTCTGCCATCTGCCGCAAGATCGCCTCTGCCATCTGGGACCGAGCGCTGTTGTGGGTACACAGGAAGAGCACCCGGACCCGCTTCCCCTCCCTTGTGAGCGGTACGTCCCGATGGGCGTCGGGCTCGTCTCCGAGCCCCGGATGGAGGGCTTCACCTGTGCTCATGAGCATCCCTTTCAAACGGTCCAGATCCAGGCTGTAGTAGACATCCCGCCGATCGGCGGCGCTCCGCCGCTCCCGGACGAGGGCATGCTCCCGGAGCTTCCGGAGATGGTAGGAGACGAGATTCTGCGGTTGCTGCAGGACCCTGACGAGCTCCTGGACCCGCCTGTCGCTGTATGCCAGGGCTTCCAGCAGCTTCCAGCGCTGCTCATCGGCAAGGAGCTTGAGGAACGGGGGGAATCCCGCGGCCGCTTCCATGGTCCATCAATATAGATTGATGCAACCTGGGTTGCAAGTCCTCCGGTATCGACGCGACGTTGCGGCACGCGGCCCGCCGGGAGTTTCCCGGCGGGCCGTTTCTCGTCCATCGCACTATTGTCTCCAGAGGCAGGCACGCCCGGCCGCTGGAGGCCGCGCGCTGACCTGCTGGAAGAGGGGTGAAGTCCATGAGCCGCAGAACCCTTCGTCGCGGCGCCGGCGCGCTGATCCTCGCCGCCGGCGTCCTCCTCCCTCAGGCCTCTTGGGGGCTGGATCTCCAGGTGCCGCCGGGCGGCCGGGGAGCCCTGTCCGCCCTCGAATGGACCGGCTGGTCCGACCTCTGGAGCTTCTTCACCGGCGCTCTTCCCAAGAACCGGGGCAGCATCGACCCTGACGGGGAGCCGGTACCGTCCGGGAGCACGCAGGCCGCGCCCGCCCCGACCGCACCCGATCCCGCCAGCGAGAACCGGGGCGGCATCGATCCGGACGGCTAGCGGGACCACAAAGGGGGGCTGCCCGGAGCCGGAGCCCCCCTCCTTCTTTGTCTCGGGTGTCACGTTTTAGCCTCAGGCGGGAACATATCTTGTTGGAAGATGTCTCAGCGAGCCAGCGGAGAACGAGATGTGCCCTGCGTCCCTACCATCGTCCTGCGACCTCCGGCAGATCCTCGCCGAAGCCGAGCCCGAGATCGGCCGGATCCTGCGCCGGTGGCGGATCTCCGAGGACGAGGCGGAGGATCTGATCACCTGCGCGCTCATCGGCGTCTTGTTGCGCTGGGAACGTATCCACAACCACCGGGAGTGGGTGCTGCGGGCCATCGAGAAGGAGGCTCGCAGGCGTCGCACCGCGCACCGGGAGGAGCCGGACCATGGAAGATGAGAAGGAAGCGCCCGCGGGATACGAACAGGCGATCGAGCGGGCCGCCGCACGGGTGGGCCTTCACCTGGATGGCCTGCTGCGGGAGATCGACGAGGCGGCGGCCCGGTTCTCCGAGATCCTCGCTGCCGGGGAACCGGAGCGATGGCTTCTCGTCAAGACCGAGCCGCGCTTCCATGGCTTGAAGCTGTGCGACCTCCTCCTGGAGAAGAGCCGCGAGGCGTGGTTCACCGATCCCGCCGGGGCGGTGGAGCTCGCTGAGTTGGCGATCGCCATCGCCGGTCGGCTCGACGTGGAGCGCTACGGAGCCGCCATGGTGGAGGAGGTCCGGGCTCTAGCCTGGGCCCACCTCGGCAACGCTTCCCGGATCGCTTCCGACCTGCGCCGGGCCGAGGAGGCCCTGCAGACCGCCGAATCCCACCTGGAGCGGAGCGGGGGCGAGGCGCTCGTCGAGGCACAGATCCTCAGCTTCAAGGCATCGCTTCGCAATTCCCAGGGGAGGTTCGACGAAGCCGCGGGACTGCTCGACCAAGCCCTTGCCATCTATCGCGCGGCCAAGGACCGGCATCTGGAGGGAAAGACCCTCATCAAGAAGGGCATGACGCTCGGCTACAGCGGCCGGTTCATGGAAGCTGCGCGGCTGCTGCGGCGCGGCCTAGCGCGGATCGATCCGATTGAAGATCCCCGTCTGCTCGTGGCGGCCCGGCACAACCTTATCTGGTATCTGGACGATAGCGGTCAACATCGGGAGGCGCTCTCCGCACTGGAGGCGACGCGGGGGCTGTATCTCGAGCTGGGCGAGCGGATGCATCTGGTGCGTCTGCGCTGGCTGGAAGGGAAGATCGCCCGCGGGCTCGGCCGTCTGGACGAAGCCGAGACCGCCCTGCGGGAGGCGCGGGATGCCTTCGCGGAGCGCGGCATCGGATTCGACGCCGCGCTGGTCTCGCTCGACCTCGCCATGGTCTACGTCCAGCGAGGCGAGACCGACGAGCTCCGGCGCTTGGCGACCGAGATGGTCCCGATCTTCGAATCCCGCGACGTCCACCAGGAGGCCCTCGCCGCCCTCCTCCTCGTCCACCAAGCCGCCGAGACCGAACAGCTCAGCCTCGGCCTCCTCCAGCGCGTCGCCTCCTTCCTCCACCGCAACCGCCACGACCCCGGAATGCGTTTCGAGGGCGGGGAAGGGTGAGAGCAGACAGCCGGGAACAATCATGCATTGAATTTGGCTAGGGCGATATTCATCTTATCAACGGTGGCTTTATTGAGTCCCGGGTGGCACCCCTTTATATGTTCCATGACTCGTACCTCGGCCCTGCCTAGGCTTAGTCTGTCGCTCCTCAGAATGTCGACCTGTCCAATGATGGCTTTTCGCAAGCGGATCTCATCGTCTGGATTCGGCTTCATTGTTGCGAGACTCTTTAGCAGTTCTCTCAGGAGTGTCAGGCCGCTCCTGACGATCTCTGCATGAGTTTGAAGGTCATTGTAGATGTAGGCATTCTTGGGTTCCAGGTGGGCCAGTTCCTCTGCCGCGGAGGTTATGCTCTTGGGCACGTCAAACGCGACCAACCTCATGTTGCCCTCAGAAATAGACGCTTTCATTCGTTCCAGGGCGGCCAGGAACTCCTCAAGATCCGATTCGAATTCCATCATGCTCCACAAGCTCTTCTGCAGTCCCACTACCTGCCGATAGTGGACAAAGAGCTCCTTTATCCAAATCAAGATGAGCGATGAGGCAAAGCCAAGTAGAATCTTCCAGACGTCTGCCCATTCAAGCATTTAGATACCTCGCCCTGTCGCCTAGTGTTGACGGCTTCGCCGACGGCACTTACCGTCCGAGAGCAGCTTATTACCTGTCGCCTATTTGTACGGATCCCGCCATCGGCAGATTGTCGAGTCACGACCTTCGAGACCTCGCAAGGCTTCATTGACTCTATCTCCGTGAGTCGGGGCTGTCAATGCGACAGGAGTGACGTGTGGGTGCCTGAATATGGAAATGATTCCATCTGTTTATTGGTGTCTGAGGAACGGGAGGTGGCTCTCCTGCCTCTCGATCCCGGAGACTGGCTTGACCTTGCGGATCGCGCCACCCCTTCATTGGGCATGGCAAGATGGTTGCGCTGCTGCCGACACAGTCACCGTGCCGCAGAGCTTATTGCTGACTCAAGATCGGCCCAGAGATCGTCGGCGTCCTCGATGCCAACGCTGAGCCGTAGGAGCGAAGCAGGGAGGTGTTCCTGTCCTGGGATCGCGGCTCTTCGCTCCATGGTCGATTCCACGGCTCCGAGGCTGGTGGCATGGCGGATGAGACTGACGTTCCGGCAGACACCATCAGCAAACTCGGCCCCTCCGCGCAGCTCGAACGAAATGATGGTTCCGAAGCCCTTGAGCACGCGCTTGGCAATGGCATGCGTCGGGTGTGAGGGCAAGCCTGGATACCGGACACGAGTAATCAGCGGGTGCCTCTCGAGCCGCTCCGCAAGCATCAAGGCCGTTTGTTGGGCCCGTTGCAAGCGGAGCGCGAGAGTCCTCGCGCCCCGGACGGCGAGAAAGGCTTCGAGCGTTCCTGGTGTCGCGCCGGTCAACTCGCGAGACTTCCTGAGGGCGTGCCACAGTGCATCGTCTTTCGTCGTGGCGATCCCTGCCAACAGGTCGGAGTGGCCGCCGATGAACTTGGTTGCCGATTGCAGGGACACCGTGGCACCGAGCTCGAGCGGCTGCTGATTCAAAGGCGTGGCGAAGGTGTTGTCCACGGCTACGATCGCTCCGGGCTTGCGTGGTGCCGCGCAGACAGCCTCCAGGTCCGCTACGGTCAACAGTGGGTTCGAGGGTGATTCGAGCCATATCAGGTCGGCGGCGCCGCAGGAGCGAATCCAGCCGGCAGTATCGTCCACTGCCAGGCGCTGCACCGACCAGCGTTGTCTTTCAGCGCCCGCTGCGACCAAGCCCGCCACGCCCTGATAGCAATCATCGGGAAGCACCACGACGGAACCGGCCGCAAGCTGATCGAACACCGAGGCAATGGCGGCCATGCCGGAGGCGAACGCCACGGCCTTGCCAGACTCGAGCCCGCCGACGACCTCTTCGAGTGCCTCCCAGGTCGGAGTACCATCATCGCGCGAGTACTCGCGCCCCTTGCCGATGATGAAGTTCGATGCCGGGATCAGCGGTACGTTCAGCGGAGACCCGGGCCCGGAAGCGCGGCCTGCCGAGACGAGCCACGATTCCGGTTTGATTCCACGCGGGTGCTTTTCCATTCTTCCGAATACCTCCGGCAAAGAGAGCTACACCGCAGACGCCGATTCCCTGATGACCCGGCATGGGTTGCCGGCCGCGAAAGCGCCCTCGGGGATGTCGCGCGTCACGATGCTCCCGGCGCCGATCACGGCGCGCGATCCGATGCGAACCCCGGCCAGGATCAGGGCGCCACCCCCCACCCAGACGTCTGAGCCGATCTCTATGGGTTTTCCGAATTCCTGCTTCCTGCGCAGCTCGGGATCGAGTGGATGCAGCGGTGTAAGGATCTGCACGCCGGGGCCGAAGAGCGTGTAGTCTCCGATTCGCACTTCGCATACATCGAGCACGACGCAATTGAAGTTGAAGAAGACGCGCGTACCGAGATAGATATTGGCGCCGTAGTCGCAGAAGAACGGCGGCTGCATCCAGACGGTGTCGCCGCCCGCGCCAAAGAGATCGTCGAGGATTCGCCGTCGCTCCGCCTCTTGTGATTCACGCGTGCCGTTCAGTGTGAGGCACAGGTCGCGTGCCCGTTCCCGTGCTGTCACCAGCTCCGGATCGAACGGATCGTAGAGCTCGCCTGCCAACATCTTGTCGCGTTCGCTTCGCATCGGATCCCCCCAACGCCGCCGTGGCTCCTATCGTTGACAGCTCGATCTTGCAGGAGCGTAAGCCGACGGTCACGTGTAGCGCGCTCATGGCAGCATCCGAGGTGCGAAAGGCGTGCCGGAGCTGCCGGTTCGGCGTCGGAGGCCGGAAAGCTCCGCCGGATGCTCCGCCGGCGATCCCCCTCGAGAGGAGGACCATCCTCGCGGCGAAGAGCACCATACCCCGGGTAGGAGCGCCGTACCCGGAGGGAGAGCGAGCGTACCTCCGGTATGGCGGCCATACGCGGAGGGATGACGGTCGTGCCCACTGGAAGCGTGCCGTCCCCACGGGTAGGTCCCCTTCCCCGCGGGTACGGCGCCCATCCCTCGAGGGATGACGGCCGTCCCGGGTCGGGCAATCGTCGAGCGGCCCATTCCACCGGGGTTTCGGGAGGCGGAGACGTTCCTCCGCCTCCCACTACGGGGGCGCGGCGCTTCAGGGGCGTGGCCTTGGACCCGGCGGCGCCCCTGCACGATTCAGTTGTCAAAGAACTTGGCCGCCAAATCCCAGGTTGAAGTTGGGAAACGACTGCACGGCTACATTGTACGCGGATAGCGACTGCATCGCCAGAGGAGAGTTGACATCGTGGGCTGGGGCGCTGACAATAGAGGCAGCAGGGGGGAGTGACGAGACCCCGCGGGAAGGTTCTTTGACAATCGATGGACCAGATCACGGGCACGGCGAGCGCGGCGCCGTGCCCGTGGACTGGGGTGTCGCTCGGCCCTACCCGATGTCGAGCTTGATCTTCTCCTGCCAGAGGACGGCCACGGGCTGCCCGTCGACCATCTTCGGCAGATAGATCCATTGACGCATCGCCTCGGCGAAGCTCTGCGCGAGGGCCTTGTTCGCCTCCTGGAGCACTTCGACCCGGCGGACGCATCCGTCCTGGTCGACGAGGAGCTCGAAGATCATGTGCGACCGGACCTTCGAGCCGGCCAAGCCAGTAGCGTGGGACCTCAGGTTCACATCGCTGGGCGCGTAGAGCCGCCGAGGGGCGTCCGCAGCCTTGGCGTTCGTCATGCGAATCGCCTGTCCCGTGTCCGGCCGCGGGACGCCGCGCTCCGCGGCGACGCCGCAGAGGACAATCCGGGCCTCGCGGGCCTTCTGCCCCATGGGATCGACCGCGAGATAAGACCGCGCCATCTTCGCCGATTCGGCCGCACGGCCACGGCGGCGGAGCAGCTCCGCCAGGTTGTAGCGGGCCACGGGCACCGAGTCCTGTCCCAGGTCGATCGCATGGCGGAGGTTGGACTCGGCCTCGTCGAAGTTGCGCTCGGACTCGTTCGCCTGCGCGGCGCCGAGCTCGTTGTAGGCCAGGGCGGCCCGGGTGGGATGGATCCCTGGGATCTGCAAGGCCTCGCGAGCGGCGGCGACCGCTTCGCTGTGGCGGCCCAGCCCGGAGAGCGCGCCGGCGAGCCCGACGAGGCAGTCGAAGCAGGGGCCCTCGCCCAGCTTGCCGGCCTTGCGGAACGCCTCGGCCGCGTCGCGGTGGCGGCCCTGCTTCATCAGCTTTTTGGCCTGGGCGACGGCCTGGTCGCGAGGCGTCGGGTCCGCGGCGCTCGCGGCGGACGCCGCCATCAGGACGGCAAGGATCATCATCGGCAGAGCACGGTGCAATCGACTCATCTCGACTCCTCCTTCTGAAAGGCTAGATCGATCTTGACCGGCGGGACGAGCACCTCGCCTTTCTTGCCACGCAGCTTGACGATGAAGTGTCCGGACCGGGGCAGGGTATCCACGTCGAACGTCAGGATGTAGTAACCGGAGGACACCTCGGCCACGAGACCGAGATCGCCCAACTCCCCAGCGTAGAAGATGCCGCCGCCGCCGACGCGGCCGAGGGTCGGGAGGTTGTTGACCCCTCTGGAGTAGCTGCTCCCTCGGGTGTCGAGGACGAATACCGAGGCACGCGCCTGCCGGAGAGCCTCGGCGATCGAGGAGGCCTCCTTCTTTTTCCAGTACAGCCACGGATGCCAATCGAAGTTTGCCCCCAGGTAGAAAATCGATTTGACGCCGGAGAAAGGCACGAGGGCTTCGACGGTTTCGGTCAGGGCCGGTACATGGCGGATCGCCCGGTCCGCTGCCTCGAAGTCGAAGTGCGCCGTGAGCGATGCGGGGTCGGTGCTCCTCTCCGTCAAGGGCCCGGGTTTGCCGTTGAGGTACAGCGCACGGGTGATCGCCTGGTAGACGGCCTCGCGGTCCTGAGTGAAGTCTTGCCAGATCTCGAGACGGGAGCGGAGCGCAACCACGGCGATCCGTGTGCGGGGAGGGAGCGAGGCGAGGAGCTCGCGCAGCCGTGGACGGAGCGAGAGGTGGTCACGGATCCAGACGTAGGTTTTGTGGCCGATGGCGGCATCCACGAAGATGACGGCCTGAGGAGCCTCCGGCTGGGCTGTATCCGTCTCCGCCTTCCCGGGCTCCGTGCCGGAGGGTGAACCGGCGGGGGACCAGTCCACCGCGTAGACCGGGACCTCCTGTCCGCTCACGAAAACCTGGAAGTCTTCGGGCCTGAGGTCCGGGATCGGCTTCTTGTCCCGCCCGATCACCCGGACGAGCATGGTGGCGAGCCTCAC
>DASPJI010000749.1:0-5610 GCA_035628695.1 Thermoanaerobaculia bacterium
CGGCGACGACCCGGTCTACCCTCGCCTCTCCGACCTTCACATGCTCCTGCCGGCGATCACCGGCAAGGTGGAGATGGTCTACGAGGGGGAGCAGCAGGGGGCCGAGGTGGTCGCCCGGCGGCTCATCGGCCAGGCGGTCAAGAAGGCGTTCGACGCCACCTTCCCCGAGGTGGGCAAGGAGACCGGCAGCGGCGGCGAGGACGACCGGGGCCCCTACGCGCGGATCATCCGCTGGTTCGCCGAGGGCAACAGCGTCACCCTGTCCGACGAGCAGTCGTTCGCCGACTACGAGGCCGAGCTCTTCAAGGTGGCGAGCCTGTCGGAGCTGGTGGCGCGGCAGGGCAAGACCCGCGAGGAGAAGGCGCTGGCCGCCGAGATGATCCTGGAAGGGCTCCATCAGCACCTGAAGCTCGCCCGCCAGGACCTGGACAGCCAGATCAGCTACAAGGAGATGGTCAAGTTCCAGCTCTTGAAACCCCGCCGCGGCTCAGGCCGTGGCGACCGCAGTGACCGCGACAGGGGAGACGTGAACTAACCCCATGCGCCACCAGTACCTGTACCTCGACCCCGCCCTGATCCAGGCGATCCTGGCGGGGCTCGACCTGCTCCGCCTCTTCAACCAGCTCGTGCTCGCCACGGGCGGTGACGTCGACGAGGCGATGGAGTGGATGCGCTACCTCCAGGATCAGGGGCACCTGCCGTCCGACCTCGACCTCGAAGCCTTCTTCGCCAGCCTCGAGGACCAGCAGCTCGTGACGCGCGACAGCGAAGGGGGCGTCCAGCTCACGGCGGGCGGCGAGCGGCGCATCCGCCGCAGCGCCTTCGAGGAGATCTTCTCCACCCTCGGGCGCTCGGGCCCGGGCTATCACCCGATCCGCGCCTCCGGCGAAGGGGTCGAGCGCCAGCCCGAGACCCGGCCGTACAAGTTCGGCGACGAGATCCACCTGCTCGACTCCGCCCGGTCGCTCCAGAACGCCATGAAGCGGACCGAGGGGGACCTGGTGCTGGCCGAGGAGGACCTGGAGGTCTACGAGACCGAGCACCTGACCTCCTGCGCGACGGTGGTGGCGATCGACATCAGCCACTCCATGATCCTCTACGGCGAGGACCGGATCACGCCGGCGAAGACTGTGGCGCTGGCGCTGACCGAGCTGATCACCACCAAGTACCCCAAGGACCACCTGGACGTGATCCTCTTCGGCGACCGCGCCGAGCAGGTCTTCCTGTCCGAGATCCCGTACATCCAGGCGGGGCCGTACCACACCAACACCCGCGAGGCCCTGCAGCTCGCGCGCGGCCTGCTGTCGCGGCAGAAGCAGCCGAACAAGCAGATCTTCCTGATCACCGACGGCAAGCCCTCGGCGATCACGGAAGGGGGCCACGTCTACAAGAACCCCTTCGGCCTGGACATGAAGATCGTCAACCTCACCCTGGAGGAGGCGGACATGTGCCGCCGCCAGAAGGTGGTGGTGACGACCTTCATGCTGGCCACCGACCCGATGCTCACCCAGTTCGTCGAGAAGCTCACCCAGATCAACCGCGGCCGGGCCTACTTCGCCTCGCCGTACAACCTGGGGGAGTTCATCCTCGCGGACTACATCAAGAACCGCCGCCGGCGGGTTCGCTGAGCGAGAAAAACCATGCCCATCTCCCGACAGTCGTGGATGGTCCTCCTGATCCTCCTGGCCGGTGTCGTGGCCCTCGCGGGCTGCGGCTCCGGTGACGAGCCCGAGGCGGCCGCAGGCCCGGACGACTCCGCTCTCCAGGCCTGCGCGCTGTTCACGCAGAAGGACGCGGAGGCCGCCGCGGGCCTCACCGTCAGCGGCACCCTGAGCAGCACGCTCAACGACGTCCAGGGCCCGAACCCCCTCCAGTGCACCTTCGCCACCGGCTCGCTGCTGGAGCCGGGCATCCTCAGTGTCGAGATCCGGCCCGCCCGGAATGCGAAGCGGGCAGCCCGCCTCCACGAGGCGGGCCGCGGCACCATCGAGCGCCTCGTCCAGGGCGAGGTGGAGGACGTCTCCGGGGTCGGTGAAGGGGCCTACTGGGCGGGTGGGCAGCTCAAGCAGCTCCACGTCGTCCACGGCCGGTACCAGCTCATCATCACGGTTCAGCCGGGGAAGAACCAGCTCGCGGCGGCGAAGCAGATCGCCTCGACGGTGATCGCGCGCATGCGGGCGCAGGCCCCGCCGGCCCAGACCTCCTGAGGAGGCTCGCCTCAGGGCGTGAACTGCTCGATGAAGCGCAGGGCGTCGGCGATGGAGTCGGTCACCAGCACGTAGCGGGCGTAGTCCTCGGGCGTGAACAGCGAGCGCAGCAGGGCGTCCACCGGATGGGTGACGGTCCAGTACTCCCGGCCCAGGAGGACCATGGGGCTGAAGTACTGGAAGGTGCGGTAGTAGTTCTGCGTCGCGTCCTGGAAGATCTCCTGGATGGTGCCGGCCTTGCCCGGCGCGAAGACGATGCCCTGGGTGGCGATGGCGAGCAGGCCGTCCTCCCGGATGCTGTTCTGGAAGTACTTGGCGATGTGGGTGGCGAGCGGGCTGGACGGCTCGTGCCCATAGTGCCAGGTGGGGATGGCGAGGCTCGGCCCGGGGTCCGCCAGGCCGCGCCAGATCTCCAGCGCCGGCGAGTACCAGGCGTGCGCCGCGGCCACCACGATGGGATCGACCGTCCCCCTCTCCCCCACCAGGTCCTTCAGCCCCGCCGGCAGGACCGGCCGGGTGGCGAGCCGGGCGAGGGCGTCCGCCAGGGCCCCGTCGGGCACGTTGGCCAGGGCCGCTCCCAGGTGCGTGGCCTCCATCGCCCCCGGCCCGCCGCCGCTCGCCACCAGGAAACCCCGGCGCGTGAAGCCGCGGGAGAGGACCGCGACCTCCTCGTAGAGCGGCTCGTCGCGGCGCAGCCGGTGGCCGCCCATGACCGCCACGCACCGCTTGCCCGCCAGCAGGACGGCCAGCGCCTGGCTGATCGAGTTGTCGTGGAGGCTCCGCATCATGCTGGCGAAGAAATCGCTTGGCGTCGCCCCTCCTTCCAGATGGAACGACTGGTAAATCCGGAAGTCCAGCGTCCGCGCGAAGCTCTGGGGGTCCGAGGGATCGAACCCGCCGAGCAGCTCGTCGGGGCTATAGAGGTCGGTGCGAAGCGGCTGATAAGGGATCTGGAGTCCGGGCATCCTAGCCCCAATGGCGCACTACGTCCTGCACGTTGACGTAGACCATCAGCCCCACCAGCAGCACCAGGCCGGCCAGGGTTAGCGGCACCCGCAGCCGCGCCAGGCGGGGGAACAGCTCCTCCAGGCAGGACATGACGATCTGGCCGCCGTCGAGGATCGGGATGGGGAACAGGTTGAGCACCGCCAGGGAGATCGTCAGCGAGAGGGCCAGTTCCACCAGCCCGCCGCTCGCGGCCAGTTGGCCACCGTCGACGACGACCCCGATCACTCCCGACATGGCCTCGGGCTTCCGGAAGAGGTCGGGCAGGAGGTTGAGGACGTGCCAGCACGACCCCGCCACCTGGGCGAAGGGGGCTACGGCCAGTGCGTAGAACGATCGCCCACCCGCCATCCCGTTGTAGGCCGCGAAAAGGGGGAGCGCGGCCGCCAGGTTCGCCAGGGGCCCGCCCAGGAAGAAGACCAGCCGCCGGCGGAGGGCGATGGCGCGGAACCCCTCGTCTCCGCCGTCCGCGTCGAGCGCCGGCTGCACATAGCCGCCCAGCGGCAGGGCGCGCAACGAGTACTCCGTCGCTCCCCAGCGCCGGCTCCAGACCCGTGGCCCGAAGCCGACCGAGAAGCCGGACACCGGAATGCCCGCCAGCCTGGCGGCCACCAGGTGCCCCGCCTCGTGGATCAGGATCAGCAGGCTCAGCAGGATCAGCACTCCCAGGTAGATCATGGGGTCAACCTCCTCCTTACATCATGGCACTTTCGTCATCGCGGGAGGAGCCCCCCGTCCCAGGAATCCCTGCCGGACCACGGCTGTTCCCTCGTAGGGTCCTGTCCATGTCCCCTGCAAGGGACGCCCCTGAAACTTACCAGCCCTGCCGGCGTACTAGCCGGGTGAACGACGAACGCTCCCGGAGGAATTCGATGCTCAGCATTTCCAATCTCTCGAAAACCTATTCCAACGGCGTCCAGGCGCTGCGTGACGTGTCGCTGGACATCCCCAGGGGCATGTTCGGTCTCCTCGGCCCGAACGGCGCCGGCAAGTCGACCCTGATGCGGACCATCGCCACCCTGCAGGACCCGGACGGCGGCAGCATCACCCTGGACGGGCTCGACGTGCTCCGCCAGAAGGACGAGGTGCGGAAGGTCCTCGGCTACTTGCCCCAGGAGTTCGGCATCTATCCCAGGATCTCGGCCGAGGTCATGCTCGACCACTTCGCGCTGCTCAAGGGGATCACCAACGACCGCGAGCGCAAGGAGGTCGTGCAGGCCCTGCTCCATCAGACCAACCTGTGGGACGTGCGGCGGCGCAACCTGGGCACCTACTCGGGAGGCATGCGGCAGCGCTTCGGCATCGCCCAGGCGCTCCTCGGCAACCCCAAGCTGGTCATCGTGGACGAGCCCACGGCCGGCCTCGACCCCCAGGAGCGCAACCGTTTCCTCAACCTGCTCTCCGAGATCGGCGAGAACGTCGTGATCATCCTCTCGACCCACATCGTCGAGGACGTGAGCGACCTGTGCAGCCGCATGGCCATCATCTCCCAGGGGCGGGTGCTGCTCACCGGCGAGCCGCAGAAGGTGATCGATACCCTGCGCGGCCGGATCTGGCAGAAGGCGATCGACAAGAGCGAGCTGCCGGACTACCAGGCGCGCTACGAGGTGATCTCCACCCGGCTGTTCGCCGGCCGCACGGTCCTCCACGTCCACAGCCTCGAGAACCCGGGCACCGGCTTCGAGCCCGTCGATTCCGACCTCGAGGACGTCTATTTCCATACGCTCCGCCAGGCGGACCCCAAGGTCGCGGCCAAGGCGGCCTGACACCTACGCGGCGAGGTCGGATCGATGTTCAAAGCCATCTCCACTTTCGAGGTCCGCTATCAGTTGCGGCAGCCTCTTTTCTATGCCGTCACGTTGCTCCTGGCGTTGATGACCTTCGGCGCCGTCACCTCCGACACGGTGCAGATCGGCGGCAGCATCGGCAACGTGCACCGCAACGCGCCGCTCGTCATCATGCGCCTCCTCGGGGCCATGACCCTGATCGGCATGTTCGTCACCACCGCGTTCGTCGCCAGCTCGGCGCAGCGGGATTTCGAGCACGGCACCCACTCGCTGTTCTTCTCGAAGCCGCTCAACAAGCGCGACTATCTGCTGGGGCGCTTCTTCGGCTCGGTGGGGATCTCGGCCCTGGTCTTTCTCGGACCCACGCTCGGCATCCTGATCGGCACCTTCATGCCATGGCTCGAGCCCGAGCGGCTCGGACCGTTCACCCTCGCGCCCTACCTCTACACGTTCCTGATCTTCGTGATCCCCAACCTGGTCTTCACCGGCGCGGTGTTCTTCACGCTGGCGAGCGTCACCCGCAGCCTGCTCTACACCTACCTGGGAGTCGTCGTCCTCTTCATCGGCTACATCATTACGCAGTCGATGCTCCGGGACGTCGAAAACGTTTT
>DASPJI010000750.1:0-2466 GCA_035628695.1 Thermoanaerobaculia bacterium
GCACCGTCGAGTACAGCACCGATCTCTTCGACGCCACCACCATCCGGCGCTTCGTGGGCTCCTTCCAGACGCTCCTGACCGCGGCCGCCGCCAACCCCGCCGCCCGCCTCGCCGACCTGCCGCTGATGAACGAGCTGGAGCGCCGGCAGGTGCTGGGGGAGTGGAACGACACCGCGGTGGCCTTCCCCCGCGAGATGCCGGTAACGCGCCTGGTGGAGGCGCGGGCCGCGGCGGCGCCGGAGTCCGTGGCGATCGTCGACGGCGCGCGGGTCCTCACCTATGGCGAGCTGAACCGCCGCGCGAACCGCCTGGCCCGCTACCTCCGCTGCCTGGACCTGGGCGCCGACCGGGTGGTCCCCATTCTCCTCGGGCGCTCGGCCGAGATGGTGGTGGCCGCGCTGGCGGTGCTCAAGGCCGGCGCCGCCTACCTGCCGATCGATCCTTGCTATCCCGCGGACCGGGTGGCCTTCATGGTGGAAGACGCCGGCGCCTCCGTGGCGCTGACCCGGACCACTCTCGCGGCGTCGCTCCCCAGCCAGTGCGAGCTGGCGCTGCTCGTCGACCTCGTGGGCGGCGCGGGGACGGTCTGGGAGATCCTGGCGGAGGAGAGCGGCGCGGACCTCGGTGTCGACATCCAGCCCGAGAGCCTGGCCTACGTCATCTATACGTCGGGCTCCACCGGCCGGCCCAAGGGGGTGGCGGTGCAGCACGCCTCGCTCACCAACCTGGTGCACTGGCACATCCGCTCCTACGAGTTGACGGCGGAGGACCGTGGCTGCCTCACGGCGGGCCCGGCCTTCGACGCCTCGGTCTGGGAGCTCTGGCCCTGCCTGGCCGCCGGGGCGCGGCTGCTGGTGCCGGAGGAGTCGGTGCGGCTGGACGCGACCCGCATCGTCGAGTGGCTGCGGCGCGAGCAGGTGAGCGTCTGCTTCCTGCCGACGCCGGTCACCGAGGCGATCCTCGGCCTCGAGACCCCGGAGCTGCCGGACCTGCGCGCCCTGCTCACCGGCGGCGACCGCCTGCACCGCCCGGCGTGCTCCGCGCTCCCCTTCAGCCTGATCAACCACTACGGCCCGACCGAGAGCACCGTCGTCGCCACCTGCGGGCGGGTCGAGGCCGGCATCGCGCACGACCCCACCATCGGCCGGCCAATCGACAACATCCGGGTCTGCCTGCTGGATACCACGGGCCAGCCGGTGCCGATGGGCGTCCCGGGCGAGCTGTGCATCGGCGGCGGCGGCCTGGCCCGCGGCTACCTGGGCCGGCCGGAGCTGACGGCGGAGAAGTTCGTCCCCGATCCGTTCTCCGGCGAGGCGGGCGCGCGGCTCTACCGCACGGGCGACCTGGCGCGGCTGCTCCCCACGGGCGAGCTGGCCTTCCTGGGCCGCCTCGACCACCAGGTCAAGGTGCGCGGCCTGCGCATCGAGCTGGGGGAGATCGAGTCGGCGCTCACCCGGCATCCGCTGGTGGAGCAGGCGGTGGTGCTGGTGCAGACCGACCGCAAGGGCGATCAGCGGCTGGTGGCCTATGTGAAGGTGGCGGAGGAGCCGTCGGCCGCCGAGCTGCGGAAGCTCCTGCGCACCACCCTGCCGGACTACATGGTGCCCGCGGCCTTCGTGCCGCTGGAGGAGCTCCCGCTGACCCCGAACGGCAAGGTCGACCGCCGGGCGCTGCCGGAGCTGGGCGCCGCCGCCGACCCGCCACGCGGCGAGGTGGAGTTCGTGGCGCCGCGCACGCCGCTCGAGGAGGCGCTGGCCGAGATCTGGCGCGAGGTGCTGGGCATCGAGCGCGTCGGCGTCCGCGACCGCTTCTGGGACCTCGGCGGCCACTCGCTGCTGGCGAGCAAGGTGTTGGCCCGCGTCCAGGACACCTTCGGCGTCGACCTCCCCATCCAGATCCTCTTCGAGCACCCCGTCATCGAAGACCTGACCGGCGCCATCGGCCACGCCCTCCTCGCGGACAGCGGCGAAGACGCCGCCCACGTCCTGGCGGAGCTGGACGGCTTGTCGGAGGAGGAGCTGGAGCTCCTGCTGGCGAACCCGGCCTGAGCCGCCCGAGGCGGCTCGAAGCACCTTCCACATCCACGCGCGGCGCCCCTCGGCCAGGGCGCCGCGTGTGTCCTGTGTCCATCGATTGTCAAAGAGCGCCAAGAACGCCCCTACGCTGCCGCAGGGTCATCCTTCCGTGGGGCGATGGTACCATGAAATCGTCTATGTTGATCCAGTTGACGTAGATAGATTCTGGTTGTAGCTTTGCCATGCGGGACGTCTCACCGTTGAGGCATCATCCCTCAGTGTTGAGGGTTGTTCCCGTACTGCTGAGGACCCGCGGCGAAGCGTTGAGGGATGGCCGCGGAGCACTGAGGGACGAGCCCTCAATACTGAGGCGTCGAAGCGGCATGCTCCGGAGTCATCCCTCAGTCTTGAGGAGCCGCTCCGAAGCACTGAGGGCTCTTTCCTCAACGCC
>DASPJI010000751.1:0-13601 GCA_035628695.1 Thermoanaerobaculia bacterium
GGCTCCAGCGCCCCCTCGATGGAGAGCGCCAGGGCGATGTTGTACGCCGCCGAGCCGGGGATCAGCCGGTCGATGACCCAGAGGCGCTCCTGGGCGAACGAGAGGGGCAGATCGCTGTTGCCGGCATCCCGCGGCACCGGCGCGATCGGCGGCGCCACTTCCGCCGCGGCGCCGGCCGCCAGCAGGGACAGCTCGTCCTCCACCAGCCGCGCCAGCCCGGCCACCGTGGGCGACTCGAACATCCGGTACAGCGGCAGCTCCACCCCCAGGGTATCGCGCAGCCGTGACACCACCTGGGTGGCGAGGAGGGAGTGCCCTCCCACCTCGAAGAAGTCGTCGTGGAGGCCGACCCGCTCCAGCCGCAGAACCTCGGCATAGAGGCCGGCGATACGCACCTCCACCGGCGTGCGCGGCGCCACATACCGCTTCGCGCCGTCGCCGCCGTGCCCGGCCGCCAGTGTGTCCGGCAGGGCCGGCAGGGCCGCCCGGTCCACCTTGCCGTTGGGCGAAAGCGGCAGCGCCGCCATCGCCACGAACGCCGAGGGGACCATGTACTCCGGCAGCTCCTCGCCCAGGAAGCGACGCAGCGTGGCGCTCAGGGCGGTGTCGAGCTCCACGGCCCCGTCTCCTCCATCCTCTGGCGGAGCGGCGATCCGGGGGACCACATACGCCACGAGCCGCCGGTCCCCCGGCCTCTCCACGTCCTCGCGCAACGCCACCGCCGCCTCGCTCACCTCCGGATGCCGTGCCAGCACGGCCTCGACCTCCCCCAGCTCCAACCGGTAGCCGCGGAGCTTCACCTGCCCGTCGCGGCGGCCGAGGAACTCGACCACGCCGGCCGGCAGGAAGCGCGCCAGGTCCCCCGTCCGGTACATTCGCTCGCCCGGCTGCCCGAGGGGATTGGGCACGAACCGCTCCGCCGTCAGGTCCGGCCGCCCCGTGTAGCCCCGCGCCACCCCTCCCCCGGCCGCGTACAGCTCACCGTAGACCCCCATGGGCACCGGCCGCAGCGCCTCGTCCAGCAGCAGCACCCGGGTGTTGCCGATCGGCCGGCCGATGGGGACCGACACCCCCGCTGCCGGCGCCGACGCCGCGGTCATGGGCTGGCAGGTGGTGAACGTCGTCCCCTCGGTGGGGCCGTAGCCGTTGATCAGCGTCAGCCCGGGCAGGCCGTCCAGAGTCCGCTCGACGTGGGCGGGTGACAGCACGTCGCCGCCGGCCAGGAGCTGGGAGAGGGGCCGTAGCGCCTCCAGCCGGTGCTCCACCATCTGATGGAAGAGCCCCGCCGTCAGCCACAGGGAGGTGACCCCCCGGCTCTCGATGGCGTGGCCGATCTCGTCGAGCGACAGCGGGCCGGACGGTGGCAGGGCCAGGCGGCCGCCGTTGGCGAGCGGCGCCCAGATCTCCAGCGTCGCGGCGTCGAAGGAGATCGGGGCGAGTTGCAGGAAGGCCTGCTCCGGCCCCAGATCGGCGAAGCCGCTCTCCCGCACCAGCCGCACGACATTGCGGTGGGTGACGCCTACCCCCTTCGGCTGGCCCGTCGATCCCGAGGTGTACATCACATAGGCGAGGGCGTCAGCCAGCGGCCCCACCGGGATGGTATCCGGATCGGTCTCCTCCGGGTCGGCGGTCAGCTCCACCACCACCGGCGCCCAGACCCCGGCGGGCAGAGTCTCCAGCAGCGCCGGCTCCCCCAGCAGGATGAGAGCCCCGGAGTCGGCGAGCATCCACGACAGCCGCTCCGCCGGATAGGTGGGATCGAGCGGCATGTAGGCGCCGCCGGCCTTGAGGATCGCGAGCACGCCCACCACCATGGCGTGGGTACGGTCGGCGACCAGGGCCACCGGCAGGTCGGGGCCCACCCCCAGGGCGGCCAGACGCCGCGCCAGCCGCTCCGAGCGCGCGTCCAGGTCGGCATAAGAAAGCTCCCCCTCGGCGGCGGATGAGACCGCCGCCGCCCCGGGCCGCCGCGCGGCCTGCTCACGGAAGAGGTCCACTAGCGTCGCTTCGGGGAGTGCAGCCGCGGTGTCGTTCCACTCGCGGAGCACCTGATGGGTCTCGTGCCCGGTGAGCAGGGGCAGGCTGGATAGCCGCCGCGACGGGTCCTCCAGCACTCCGGCCAGCAGCACCTCCAGGTGTCCGGTCATCCGCCGCACGGTGGAGGCGTCGAAGAGGTCGGTGCTGTAATTCACCTGAATCATCAGCCGGTCGTCATCGATGTCCTCCCAGAACGACAGCTCGAGGTCGAAGCGGCTGGCCGGGGCGTGGCTCTCCAGGGTCTCCAGCACCAGGCCGGGCAGCTTGACGCGCTCCACCGGCGCGTTCTGCACTCCGATCGAGACCTGATAGAGCGGGTTGTGCGCCAGCCGCCGCTCGGGGCGCAGCGCCTCCACCAGCCGGTCGAAGGGGAGGTCCTGGTGGGCGAAGGCCTCCAGCGCGGTCTTGCGCGCCTGCCCCGCCAGATCCGAGAACCGTGGATCACCGCCGAGGTTGCCGCGCAGCACCAGGCTGTTGACGAAGCAGCCGACCACGCCCTCCGTCTCGGCGCGGTTCCGGTTGGCGATTGGGGTGCCGACCGCGAAGTCGCGCTGGCCGGTGTGGCGCTCCAGCAAAGCCTGGAAGGCGGCCAGGAGGATCATGAACAGGCTGGCCTCGTGCTCGCGCGCCAGAGCCCGTACGGCCGCCCGCGTTCTCCCCGTCCCGAAGGAGGACCGGACCGTGGCGCCGCGGAAGCTCGGCTCCGCCGGCCGCGGCCGGTCGGTGGGGAGCTGAAGCGCCGGCAGCCCGGCGAGCCGGCTCCGCCAGTAGGCGAGCTGCCGCTCCAGCACCTCGCCCGAGAGCCACTGCCGCTGCCAGACGCCGAAGTCGGCGTATTGGAGGGCCGGCTCGGGCAGGGGCGAAGGCCGGCCGGCGCTCGCCGCGGTGTAGAGGGCGGGGATCTCCCGCGTCATCACCCCCATCGACCAGCCGTCGGTCGCGATGTGATGGACCTCGAGCAGCAGCATGTGGCTGGTCTCGCCCAGCCGCAGCAGGGTGGCGCGCAACAGCGGGCCGTGCTGGAGGTCGAACGGCCGCGCGGCCTCGCCGGCGGCGAGCCGCCATGCCTCGGCCTCGCGCGCCGCAGCCGGCAGGGCGCCGAGGTCGACCATCCGCAGCTCCCGCCGGGAGGCTACGGAAGCGGGCGGGGCGATGATCTGCACCCCCCGGCCCTGCCTCTCCCCATAGGTCGTGCGCAGCGTCTCGTGGCGCCGCATCAGCTCGCGCAACGCGCCTCCCAGAGCGGCCGGGACCAGCGTCCCCTCGATCGACAGGGCGAGGACGACGTTGTACGCCACCGTCCCGGGCATCAGCCGGTCGAGGAGCCAGAGGCGCTCCTGGGCGAACGACAGCGGCACGGGGTCGAGGTCCGGCGCACGGCGGGGGATCCGCCCGTCGGGAACGCCAGTCCGCTTCTTCTTCTCGCGCAAGCGCTCGAAGAGAAGGGCCCTCTCCTCCCGCGAGAGATGGCTGAGCGAGCTGGGGTCCGTCACGCGGCCTCCTCTTCCGGAGTGGCGCTTCGTCGTTGAATGGAAAGGGAAAAGACCTGGAACGGACCGACCATGGACATGCCTCGGGTACAACCTTATCAGCGCCGGCCGCGGGAGCACACCTCCAATCCCCATCCGGCCCCGGATGTGCGGCTTCTACCTCCAAGGTGTCCGATGGATCACGAGCGAGACAACCGGAGAGAATTTAATGATCAGTAAAGTGTTGACCGCTGCCGCTCGGGAAGCTCCCGGTCGTACTTCTCGCCGTCGATCCGGGACTCGCCGAGCGCGCTGACCGCGGCGAGGATCGTGCCCGGGCTCGGCACGGTCCGCTCCGCCGCCCACGACTCCGGCTCCCACAGCCGGGACCGGAGGAGCGCCCGGGCGCACTGGAAGAAGACGCTCTCCACCTGGACCACCAGGACGCACTTGGGGGGCTTGCCGTCCATCGTGAAGCGCGCGAGCAGGGCCGGCTCCGTGGTGATGCGCGCCCGGCCCTGGACGCGGAGCGACTCGCCGACGCCGGGAATCAGGAACAGGAGCGCCACCCGGGGATCGGCCACGAGGTTGCGCAGGCTGTCGATCCGGTTGTTCCCCCGCCGCTCCGGAACCAGCAGCGTCTTCTCGTCTTCGACCACGACGAATCCCGGTGGATCGCCGCGCGGCGAGACGTCCAGGCCTCCGGGCCCGCACGTCGCGAGGATCGCGAACGGCGACGCCTCGATGAGCGCCCGGTAGTGGGGATGGATGAACGAAACCTCCTTCTTGAGGGAGGCTTCGCCGACCTCGCCGAAGAGCTGCGCAAGCTGCTCGACGGTGGTGATGGCGTGGGGGTCCGGCACCGCCTCGGCCTTCTCCATCACGCCAGCTCCAGCGAACGTACGACGCGGAGGAGCCAGAGCCCTCCTTGAAGAACGAACACGTCCGTGAACACCGACCGTGAAACCGCGCGCTCGCTGCCGACCTGTACCTCCACCCGTTGCACCCCCGCGACGACCGCAGTATCCCCCAGGACTTCGACGTCGATCGTCTCGAAAGAGGCCCCGAGAGTAAGGAAATCTCCGGTCCGCACGGCTTCCAGGAACCCGTCTCGGTCTTGCCGTGCACCCGAGCCCAGCAGCCAGAAATCGGGAGCCAGATGCTCGGACAGCGCCGCCGCGTCATGAGAGCAGATGGCGCGGAGAATGAGATTGCTCGCGTCCAGGAGCGCTTCCTTGGCTTCCATGGTTCCCCCTCCGAGCGGCGCTCTCACTTCGCGTCGAGTCCACGGAGGACCGTGTAGCGGATTCCGTTGTTGTCCGCCGAATGGATCTCGATACGGGTGGTTCGAAACGAGATCTCTGTCTTGCCGCTGCCGGCGAGGGTATAGGAGAGATCCTGCTGAAACGCCGGCCGGATCAGGTTGTCGACGTATTCCCGGTAGAGCAGCCTGACGACGCCCGAGGAAAGCCCCTGATACAGAAGCTGGTACTTGAACCCTCCTCCAGTCGGAGCCATGAAGGGGCCGGTGGTATACGCGGCAGGCGTCTTGAGATCGGCCCAATTCCGGCGCGCCGGCGGGCCGTCCGGCGAGCGCCACTGTTCGAACCGCCCGTCGGCATTCAAGTCCTTCAGGCAGATCCGGCCCGACGGTCCCCCGTGTCCGCTCACCGTCAGAGCCGGCGCGGACGTGCAGAAGGTGGTCGCACCAGCCTCGATGCTGGCGACCAGAGCGTCGGCCGGCCCGATATTCACCATGGCCGCGAAGACATCGATCAGCAACGGCTCTCCCAGCCGGGCGCCGGTCCACTCTTCATAGTTGAACGTCTCGTAGATCACGTCTCCCACGGATCGCTCCGTAGCCTCGCCGATCGCCGGTGCCTCTCCCACCTTTCGCGAAACCTGAGGCGCCGGCAGCGGCACGGAAGCACACCCCACGAGCGAGAGAAGCCATGCGGCGATGAAGATCCTCTTCGTCACGCTCACCATAGACGTGCCTGGGTCCAGCCCCTACTCCCGCTCCCACTTGATCTGGAACTCGATCTCCTCCTCGCCCTCGGACCGCTCGTGCTCGATGTTGAACGTCGCCCGTACGGGCACATAGATCCGCTCGCCCGCGATCTGGATCTCGAACCGCTCTCCGCTCTCGATGGCATCTGCGAGACGCCGCAGCTTTGCCACGAAATCAGCCTTCGGATAGTCCTTCTCGATGTCCCGATCCTGTCTCGATGTCATATCGCCTTTCTCCGCTTACTGGTAGAAGGTGTGCCTTCAACAGCCACACGCACCCTTGATGCCTACCGTCTCCGACTTCTCCTTGGTCTTGACGCTCAGGGTTCCGGTAAACCAGCAGGATTCCTCACCTGGCCCGTCGACCGTGAGCTTCGCCGAAACCGACACGTCGCCCGCCTTCCAACGAGGAGACCACACCTGTCCCGGCTTGCACTCGTGCGTTGAGCGGCCAACCGGAGTCAGCCGAATATCTTCCTTTCCCAGATTGATTCGCGCGAAAGGCGCATCCTCATTGGGAGCGATCCCGAAGATGATGTCCATCCCTCCGGAACTGTCGAGAGCGCCGTAACTGCCCTCATCAGGCCCGCCCACGGAGCGCCCGAACTCGCAGGGACAGATCAGCGAGTAATCATGCTCTCCCTTCAATTGATGGACAACCTTCTCGCCCGCGCTCGCGGTTCCCAGGCAGGCCAGGAACAAGGCTACGACAACCATGATCCGCATCACCTGATCTCCTTTCCGAAGACCTCATGTCTCCGGTAAGTTTTCGATTTACCATGCGTGGCATCGGCTCTCACCCGCCACTCGGCGCCGGAGAACCCGGAGTCGAGCAGGGCGTGGAGCGCCACGTTGTCCCGAGGAGGCGTGGTGGACGCGACGTCCGCGGGCCCGAACGGGTAGGCCAGAGTATGCCCCCGGAGCCGCCCGAAGAACAAGCGGCTCCCGGGCAGGAGGATCGGACCTTCCCAACCCTCTTCCCCGCTGCGGGAAGGCTGACGATCTGACAGAATTTGAGCGGCAAATACAGCCTCATCGTTCGAAGTGATCGGATCGAAGCACCGGCGGAAAGGGACACCTGACACTCCGCGTGGGAATAGGGCGTCGCAAAGACCTGCCGCTCGAAGAAGCGGTGCCGAGCAGCGAAACCTCACGGACATGAGTCGGCTCCGCGACGTATCGAATCGGCTTGTCCACCTCACCCGATCTCCAACCCCAGCATGGTGATCTGAATCAGGAAGAGCAACAGTGTGAGCACGGCGACCGACTGATGAAGGCGCGGACGGTTCGTCGCCGCGGCGCACGTGAGGAGCCCGACGTATGCCGCCTGGAAGAGCCGCACCCCGTCGAGAAACGGCTCGCCATCGACGAGAATGTCGAAGCAGATATCCAGCACCAGATAGAGGCAGGCCGTTGAGAAGAACCAGGGGCGAACCGAATAGTAGTGCGCGTATAGATCGACGCTCGCTTCGCCTTGAGGATCGGGAAGCACGAAGACGCTCATCATGTAGAGCGCGATGGTCACGAAGAGCAGCAGGATGAAGGAGAAGAAGTTCCACTCGGGTATTTCACGAAAGCCGAAGGCCGACCACCAGAACTCGACGTGCGCCAGGAAGACGATCGCCGCCGTCACCAGCGGCACCCAATAGAAGCGCACCTTCGCCCGTTGCAGGACGAGCTCCCCGAAATTCCCGAGCATCCGCGAGAGGCCCAGCCCCACCACGATCGAGAGCAGGACGGACAGGTAATCGAACGTGTTCATCCCGCTCAGAACCGCTTGCCCGGATACTCCTTGGTCATGCGGATGAAGTACTCGATGAAAGCTTCCTTGCCGTCAGCCACCATGGGGTTGTGCTGGACGTAGACCTCCCCAACGTAGCGCTCGACCGCCTCGGCCGGCTGGCACTGATTGAACATGAGGTCGTAGGAGGCGGCGACGGTCCGCTTGTTCCGCTCGAGTCGGTCCTCCATCTGGATCTCCTGGCTTGGCAGCCACTGTAGCCGCGCTCTTATGCCACCTTCTCCCGGTACTTGTAAACCGGTGTCTCAACGACACGATCCGGCCTCTGCTCACCGAGGATCACCTGTTGCAGACGCTCGACTGTAGAGGGAGCGAAAAATTGCTCTCCTGTCTCTTCATCGACACGCGCAGGAACGTTCTCCACGACGTAAAGTTTCCCTTCATGCTCCAGGGTATAAGTCACTCTTTGTTCCACCAGGCGATCTTCCTTCATACTGACCTCCTTACCTTGAAGTCGATCCACCGTTCAGGGCTAGGCTCATAGACTGTGATCACCTTCATCAGTGCCTGAAAAGGATAGCTGCACTGGACATGTATCGGCCGCCCGCCTTTGGTTCTGCCGTAGAGCAAGCAACTCGGTCCGTACTTATCTTCGGGATAGTCTTCAATGACCTCAGCGCAGGAGATGGCCTCTCGCAGCTCCTGCACACTGATACGTCGAATGATGCTTTGGTCGACAGCATGCTTCGAGAACTCAAACTCATCGGCTTCGACCTTCTTCCGTATCTCTTCAATCAGGGACATGATGATTAATGATCGCGCACTGTATTTTTCTTTATCCAAAGCACATAGAGAGTCTAGCCCGGTGGACTGAGGGGAGTCAAACGGACGAAGACAAAGCGCCGTGGCATGCTCCCGGCGCAGCGGAGCACGCCACGGCCTCGCTACCTCGACTTACCGGGCCGGCGTCATGCCGGACGGGGACATCCTCTCGTCGAGGATGCTCCCGCAGCCTTCGAGAGCTTCAGATCCCGCGGCTTCCAGGGCATCCGCCAGGGACAACGGGACTGCAAGAGATGGATGAGGGCGTTGACGTGCTCGACCAGAGTGTCGTCGAAGACTTCGAGCCGCGCCACCACCTCGCCCGTGTCCAGTGTGACCGGGTACAGGCCCTCCCCGTCCGCGTCCTTGCCGAGCCGGAGCATCGGATCGCGGCCGGTGCCGGGGAGCATTGCGGCGATCGCCAGGGCCACCCAGCGCGACGGACAGACCGCCGCCGGCCGATGACCTCGGGCGAGGCTCCGGCCGGCCCGGAAGAGGCCGAAGCCCTTCCCGGAGAGCGGCTCGATCCGCCACGGCCCCGCCACCGCGGCCTCGCCGGCCGTCGGCGGCTCGTCCCGCTCGCCGAGACGAGCGAGGAACCCAACGGTAAATGCGTTGGGGAGATGGGGGACGCCGGACACACTGGTACTATCGTGGGAACCACACATCAGGACCTCCAGTCCTCGTGTTCGTGGCCAGGCCCGGTCGCGAGTTGCTGCTCACTTCCGGGCCGACTCGGCACCCTGCCGGGCCACGTCCTGCCTTGTACGACGGGTTCGACTCCCACACCGGAGAGCTTTCGCGGGGCCGCGCGCCCTCCGGCGTGTCCTGCTACGACTTGATGGACTGATCCTAGAAGACCTCAAAGCACAAGTCAAGCGTCTACTCGCGCCGGGATCCCTTGCCGATCAGGGGAGGACCGATCCCTCAGTGCTGAGGCACGGTTCCTCAACACTACACCGCCACTCCTCAACGCTTCGCCGCCCTCCCTCAACGCTTCGGGGCGGGCCCTCAGTGTTGAGGAACGAGGCTGAAGCACTGAGGAGGCTCCCCTCAACGTTGAGGCGCGACGGCGAAGCATTGAGGGAGGACGGCGGAGCGCTGAGGGGACATCCCTCAGTCTTGAGGAACGACGGCGAAGCACTGAGGGACGGCTCCTCAACGTTGAGGAACCGTCCCTCAGCGCTCCGGAGCGCCTCCGTACCACTGAGGGGCTTCCCCTCAACGTTGAGGGATCATCCCTCAACACTGAGGAACGGCTCCTCAGTGCTCCGGAGCTCTCCCTCAACGGTGAGGGATGCGCCCTCAGTATTGAGGGACCGCGGCGAAGTGTTGAGGAACGGGCCCGTACTCTCGGGGAGCCGGACGTCAGCCCCGAGGGGAGCCCCGCTGCGGTCTTGCGGCCTCTCTCCCTGGGGCCACGAGGCCCTGGAGATTTAATGGGTCACACCGCCGCCCGGGCTCCACGAGGTGGTGAGCACGGCCTTCCGGACCACCTCGCTGAGCTCCCCCTCGGCGGTCTTGGGAAAAGAGCCGACGACGATCAGGGTGTTCTTGGGATCCCCCGTCACCAGCATCCACTTCAAGTACTCCGTTCCGACCGCCGTCTGGGCGACGTTCAGCAGCAGCGCTTCACGGCCGCCGATCGTCTCGGTCTTCGAGGAGATCAGCTTCATCCCCCGGCTGGCGAGCCCCTCCTGGGTCATCGCCTTCATCACCTCCGGCGCCGGGGCGCGCATCTCGGTGACCATGATCGACGCGTTCAGATCGGCGCGCTCGAAGCCCGGGAACTTGGCCGCGAGCAGAAAGCCCTGCGGCGGCTGGAGACTGGTCTCGGTGCCGGGGACCTGCACGAGGTCCGCGACCGCCGGAGCGGATACGAAAAGGGTGAAGATCAACCCCGCGACGAGCGGGAGGAGGGTGCGCGTGAGTCTCATGGGCGAAGAGTCATCCTTTCCTTCATGTCCGCCGCTCATAGTAGGTCCTCGAGGGCCTCCCTGAACAGGGCGACGATCTCGGATTCGGTGAGGTCGGCGTTCTCGAGCACCAGATCCGGCTCCAGCTCCAGGGCCTCGCTGAGCGCGTGGACCTGACGCACCATCTCCAGCTCCGTCGGGATCTGGTGAGTCGGGTCGCGTGTCATCACCCTTTGGAGGCACAGATCCAGAGGCACCTTCACACGAACGATCAATCTCTCGGGCTCCGGCGCCAGGGAGAGCAGATCCATCAGGATCTCCGGAGACGCGCCGGTGGTCTCGATGCAGACGTGCTCGTGCTCACGAAGGGCTCGGGCGACGAGGGGATGGACCCGGGCGATGCCCTCGGGGATGGTGGGCTGCCGGCCGGCGGCCTTGCACTCGGCGTGGAAGGCCATCCAGAGCGGCTCGGCGTGGAAGAAATGTACGCCGAGCCGCGCTTCGAGAATACGGCTGATGTGGCTCTTGCCGCTGCCCTTCGGGCCGACGAGCAGGACGAGCACGATCAGCCGGGAGCTAGCCGCAGTTGCTCGGCACGCAGGTGTTGGAGCAGGGAATGATGCCGCAGGTCTCACACCTGGAGTACTGGAGCGAGGTCCCGCCCGGAGCTTCGCCCGCAACCTCGGGCAGTTGGGTCTCGTGCAGGCTCCGCAACGTCTCTTTGTTAAGAGCAAGCTTTTTGAGCGCGGTCTTCTTCATCTCGATCTCCTTCGGGCCCGGTGAGAGGTGGCCCTACAACTCAAGGTACCACCGACAGGAAAAGCGGGCCCGGGGCCTTCGCCTCAGCCGACGTAGCCGAGCGACTTGAGGTGCTTGCGGCGGACCTCCAGCTCTTCGGGGGTCAGGTCGGCCGGCGCTTGGTCCGCCGCCCCGTCGTCGTCGCCATCCTCCGCCTCGCCGGCGCGCGCGAGGTCGCGCGGGGTGAGGATCAGCGGCTGCTCCCAAAAAGCGAAGCGCCCGCGCTGGCTGGCGCCGGCGGCGCCGCCGTCGATCTCGACGCAGAGCTGGACGGTCTGCAGGCCGTAGCTCTCCAGCGGCAGGGTCCTCTGGCGCCAGGAGGTGCCATCGAGCCCCACCGTCTCGCGCAGCAGCTCGACGTCCTCCCCCGCCCCCTCGGGACGCAGCCGCACCGCGAACTCCGGGGGCCGGCTCTCCCGGCCGGCGGCGCGCAGGCGCTCGCGGTCGACGCCGTAGCCCACCTGGAGCTTGGCGGATGCCGGCAGCAGCAGGTCGCGGCAATCGGTCTCCCTCTTGAGCACCGTCCGCTCCTGGCCGTCGACGACGGCCTTCGTGCGGGCGCCCTGACGGGAAAAGCGATAGACGTCCCGGTCGACGTGCCGGTAGCCGGCGGCCGGCGCGACGGCCTCGGGAGCCGGAACCGTGAGGCGGGCGAGTTGGGGGCAGGCGTCGGCCGCGATCCGGAGGGCGCGCACGGTCTGGTATGGCGGCACCCATTCCCAGACGGTCTCCCCCGCCCGCGTCACCTCGAACACCCGGCCGCCCCGGGTCGAGGTGATCAGGACGTTGCCGTTGGGCAGCGCCTGCTGCGTCGCGGATGTGGGTGAGAAGAAGCCCGCCGAGCGGTAGCGCCAATCCACCGAGCCATTCCGGGGATCGATCTCGAGCACCTCGCTCTGGCGGTCGTCCGAAAAGCTGTGCAGCCGGTTGTTGAAGATCTGGATCTTGCCCGCCTCGGGCAGGCCGGGCCCGTTCATCAGCGCCTCGTGCTGCGCGTCGAGGCCTTCCGAGAACCACCAGACCACCTCCCCGTTCGAGCGGTCGATGATGAAGGCGGCGTTCAGGTTGCGCGCCGAGACCAGGAGGTTGCCCGGCCGGAAACGCGCGTCGCCGGCGGCGAACCAGGGATTCTCGGGGAGCTCCTGGAGCGAGTTGATGTGGGTGAGGTCGTCCGGGTCCGACGGCTGTTCCGGAAACCGATCTTTCAGGTGCTCGGCTGCCTGCCAGGTCCAGACCACCTTGCCGGCGCGGTCGACCTCGTAGAGGGTGTCGGCCACGTCCCCTTCCTTCAGGACGAGCACCAGCGTGTTGCCGTTGGCGAGGCGCAGGACGTCATGATGCGGGATCGCGCCGGGGGTCCGGAACTCCCAGACCTGCCGGCCCTCCCAGTCGTACTCGACGACCAGCCGGCCGAGCCCGATGCCGAGGATGGAGCCGTCCGGGAGCAGGCGCACCCGCGACTTGAGCCGTGCCTCGGGCCAGGCGTGCACCGGCCGCCCGTTCATGTCGAGCAGGATCGGGACGCGGGCCTCGTGGAGCGTCAGGGTGTAGCCGTTCCAGGCGCGCTCGGGATCGTAGACGGCCACCCACCGCGGGGAGATCGGGCCCGCCTTGCCGAGGGATACCGTCGCGGAAGCCGCCGGCCGGGGCGACTCCACCGGGGCCGCCTCGGGCCCTCGGTCGCAGCCCAGAGCGAAGGCGAGACAGACGGCAAGGAGAGGAATCAACGCGAGCAGGACGGGACGCATGGGCCCCATAGAGTAGCGTATGGGGCCCGGGCGCTCATCCTCACCCCCCCGGCGCCAGCAGCGGGCGCAGGTCCACCCCTTCCCACAGCCGCTCGCGCATCATCCGCGATTCGGCCAGCCCGCGGGCGCCGGGCGCGGTCACGGCGAAGAGGCGCCGGGAGGCGCCTCCGGCCCCCGAGCGGCTGGAGGAGACGAGCCCCTTCGCCTCCAGCCGGTCGAGCGTCGCGTAGACGGCGCCGATGGTGACCTCGCGGCCGGTGACCCGCTCCAGCTCGCGCCGCACGTTCATGCCATACGCCTCCTCGCCGGTACGGAGCACCGCGAGCATCACCTGCTCCTCGAACGTGCCGAGCGGGCTATTGTCGTTCATGACCACTCTCCCGGAGCCCTCACGGCTCGTAAAGGACCCTCGCCGGATCCACGCGGCTCGCGCGGTAGGCGGGGACGAAGGCGGCGAGCACGCCGACCACCAGCAGCGCCACGGTCGCGGCGGTGAGCGCCATGGGATCGGCCGCACCGACGCCGTACAGCAGCGAGGCCAGCAGCCGCGCGAGAAGCAGCGCGGCGACGACGCCGATCACCGCGCCGAGGCCCACCAGCGCGGCGCCGCGGCCCACCACCTGCTGCATCACGCGCGACGGCGGCAGCCCCAGCGCCACGCGGATGCCGTAGTCGCGCTTGCGGCGGCTCACGTGGTGCGCGATCACGCCGTAGACTCCGATCGCGCCGAGCACCAGGGCGAGCCCGGTCAGCAGCGTGAGCAGCGTCATGATCTGCCGCACCGGCCCGACCGCCTGGGCAAAGACCTGCTCCATTGTAGTCGCCTCCTGCACGGCGACGCCGGGCGCGGCCTTTTGCACCGCGGAGCGGGCCACCGAGAGGATCGCCGCCGCGTCCTCCGGACGCTCCGTGCGCAGCACCAGGGTCTGGAGCTCCGGCGTGTAGGGCACCTGCTCGGTGAGCACATACCGCGCCGGCTGCTGCGGATCGGTGAGGCGCGCCTCGGCCACGTTCTCCACCACGCCGATAATGCGCGCTCCCACGCCGAACTCCTCCAGGC